>JAKFVZ010000325.1 GCA_021732965.1 Reyranella sp. | reverse complement strand
GTCTCGCTCGACGAGCCGAAGGGCCTGCCTGAGACGGGCGGCTACGCCACAGCCGGCTGGGTCGCGGCGCCGTCGGTCAAGGTCATCATCGAACAGATCGTGTCGCTCTACGGCATCCTGCCGGGCGATCTCAAGGAAGGCCTGCCCCCGATCGAGATCGCCTCGACCCCGGTGCCGGCTCCCGTCGTACCGGCGCAGGTCGTACCGGCGAGCGTGCGTCGCTCGCCCGGCGATCATCGCAAGGCCCTGCCGGTCCGCCCGGCCCCCGGTCAGACGGCGGCGGCACCCGGTCCGGGAGTGCGCCGCGTTGCGTCTGAGTGAGCTGATGCGCCGGGGCGCAGACGCAACCGCGATCTATCCCGCGTTGCCGCGCGATCCCGTTCTCGCCGGACTGACGCTCGACTCCCGCAAGGTAAGGCCGGGTTATCTTTTCGCCGCCCTGTCGGGAAGTCACCAGGACGGGGCTGCCTTCGTGGCCGACGCCGTGCGCCGCGGTGCCGTCGCGATCCTCGCCGCCCCCGAGGCCGTGCTGCCGCCGCTCGACCCCGGCATCGTGGTCGTGCGCGACGCCAATCCGCGCCGTCGCGTGGCGTTGATGGCCTCGGCCTTCGCCGGCGCCCAGCCCGCCACCATCGCCGCCGTCACCGGCACCAACGGCAAATCCTCCACGGTGCATTTCGTACGCCAGATCTGGGAGCGGATCGGACTGAAGGCCGCCAGCATCGGAACGCTGGGGATCGTGTCGCCCGGCCTCGTGCGCGACGGCGGCCTCACCACGCCCGATCCGGTGCAGCTTCACGAGGACCTGGCGACCCTGGCGCGCGAGGGCGTGTCGCATCTCGCCATCGAGGCGTCGAGCCACGGCATCGACCAGTCGCGGCTCGACGGGCTGCGCCTCGCCGCGGCGGCCTTCACCAACCTCACGCACGAGCATCTCGATTATCACCGCTCGATGGACGCCTACTTCGCGGCCAAGGCGCGCCTGTTCGACGTGCTGCTGCCGCCGAACAGCACCGCCGTCGTCAACGCCGACAGCGATCGTGGCGACGCACTGGCCGCGATCTGCCGCTCGCGCGGCATCCGCTTCTGGACCTATGGCGCGAAGGGCAGCGAGTTCCGCCTTCTGGCCGACGATCCCACGCCGACCGGCCAGCATCTGTCGCTCGAAGTCATGGGCACCCGCCACGAAGTCGACCTGCCGCTGGTCGGTGGCTTCCAGGCCTCGAACGCGCTGGCGGCGCTCGGCCTCGTCGTGGCCACCGGCGGCGATCCGGCCCGCGCCGTCGCCGCGCTCGCCCATCTGAGCGGCGCGCCCGGCCGGTTGCAGCTCGTCGCCCGCCATCGCACCGGCGCCGCCGTCTATGTCGACTATGCCCACAAACCCGAGGCGCTTGAGACGGTGTTGCGCACGCTGCGGCCCTTCGCGCGCGGCAAGCTCGTCGTCGTGTTCGGCTGCGGCGGCGACCGCGACCGCGCCAAGCGGCCAGTGATGGGCGAGATCGCCACGCGCCTTGCCGACCTCACCATCGTCACCGACGACAATCCGCGCAGCGAGGAGCCGGCCGCGATCCGCGCCGAGATCGTGCGCGGCATCGCCGACGATCGCCGCAACTGGATCGAGATCGCCAGCGGCCGCCACGCCGCGATTGCCGCCGGCATGGAGTCGCTGTCGAGCGCCGACGACCTGCTGCTGATTGCCGGCAAGGGCCATGAGACCGGACAGACGATCAAGGGCGTGACCCACCATTTCGACGACGCGGAGGAAGCGCGCGCCCTGGCCGGAGGCACGGCATGAGCGCGCTCTGGACCTCCGACGAGGTGAAGGCGGCGCTGACGGCGGCTTCCATCGCCATACCCTTCGAGGCCGAGGGCGTGACTTTCGACAGCCGCGCCGTCGGCAAGGGCGATCTCTTCTTTGCCCTGAGCGGCGAGACGACCGACGGCCACGGCTTCGTGGCCGATGCGCTGTCTCGCGGCGCCGCGGCCGCCGTCGTGTCGCGCGACGTCGAGGGCGCCAACGGCCCGCTGGTTCGCGTGCCGGACACGATGAAGGCGCTGGTCGAACTCGGTCGTGCCGCGCGCCGCCGCAGCAAGGCGCGAATCGCCAGCGTCACCGGCTCGGTCGGCAAGACCAGCACCAAGGACGCGTTGCGCGCGATGCTCTCGGCCCAGGCGCCGACCTCGGCCAGCGTCGCGAGCTACAACAATCATGTCGGCGTGCCGGTCAGCCTCGCGCGCCTGCCGCGCGATGCGCAGTACGGCGTGTTCGAGATCGGCATGAACCATCCCGGCGAGATCGAGCCGCTCGCCCGTCAGGTCGAGGCGCATGTCGGCGTCGTGACCAATGTGGGGCCGGTGCATATCGGCCACATGGGCAGTGAGGAAGCGGTCGCCGACGAGAAGGGGTGTCTGTTCGCCGGCATGGCGGAAGGCGCAGTGGCCGTGCTCAATCGCGACAGCCATCACTACGAGCGCCTGGTCGGAAAAGCCCGTCATTTCGGCGTTTCCCGCATCGTCGGCTTCGGGCGCAGCGAGGCTGCGGATGCCCGTCTTGTCTCCTGCAACCTGCAGGATTCCGGCAGTGAAGTTGCAGCCTTGCTCCACGGTCGCCGGATCGAGTATCGGCTGGGCGCGGCCGGCGAGCATTGGGTGCTGAACAGCGTCGCGGCGCTGGCGGTGGTCGAGGCGCTCGGCGCGGATGTGTCGAGCGCGGCGGCCACGCTGGCCGGCGTGAAGGCCTCGCCCGGTCGGGGTG
>JAKFVZ010000258.1 GCA_021732965.1 Reyranella sp. | reverse complement strand
GTACCGCAACGTGATCGTCGGCATCCTGGTGATCCATCGCGGTCGTATCGTGCTGGAACGCTACGGGCTTGGCCTGCAGGAGCACGATCGCTGGTCGACCATGTCGACCGTGAAGTCGATGACGGCGATGCTGGTGGGTGCTGCGGTTCACGACGGCGTCATCAAGTCGATCGACGATCGGCTGACGGATTACCTGCCGGCACTTCGGGCATCGGCTTACGAGGGCGTGACGTTGCGGCATGTGATGACGATGTCTTCCGGCGTGCGCTGGACCGAGATCTATCCCGACCGGAACTCCGACGTGAACCGCTACTCGAAGTCGCTGGCCGACAAGGTGCCTGACGGCGTGTTGAAGCTGATGGCCTCGCTGCCGCGCGCCCATCCGCCGGGCAGCACCTTCCTCTACAATTCCGGCGACACGTTTCTGCTGGGTGCGGCGCTCACCAAGGCCGTGGGAAAGCCGCTGGCCGACTACATGTCGGGGAAGGTCTGGCAGCCGGCCGGCATGGAATGCGACGCCTTCTATACGCTCGAGAGCGAAGGCGGGCAGGAGATCGGCGGCAGCCGCGCCGGCATGGTCCTGCGCGACTTCGGCCGCTTCGCGGAGTTCGTGCGCAACGACGGTGTCATCGACGAGGTGCGCGTGTTGCCCGAGGGCTGGGTCGAGGCGGCGGCGACGCCCGCCTTCCAGGTCCCCGCGCCGGCCGTCCCCGACATCACGCATTACGGCTACAGCTGGTGGCTGGGCGACGGGGTGATGGCCGCGATCGGCCATGCCGGCCAGCGCATCGACATCTACCGCAAGGAAGAGCTGTCGGTGGTGACGCTCGCCGCCCTGCCGCAGCCGCCCTACGTTCCGGCGACCGACCACGATCGGCGCGCCGAGATCGTCACCTTCACGCAGGCCGTGAGGGCGGCCTGCTCTGTCTCCAACGGAGTTAGCTAACGCATGTCGACGGCCACCCGGAAACTCGAACTCGTCGTCGAGCGCATCGTCATGGGCAGCCGCTGGCTGCAGGCGCCGCTCTACATCGGACTGGTGGCCGTGCTGGCCGTCGTGGTGGTGAAGTTTCCGTTCAAGGTCTGGGAGCTGGTGCGCAAGGCGATCTCCGCCGAGGAGGCCGATCTCGTGCTCGCGGTCCTGTCGCTGGTCGACCTCATCATGGTGGCAAACCTCGTGGTGATGGTGATCATCTCCGGCTACGAGAACTTCGTGAGCCACATCGACGTCGACGACAGGCGCGACAGGCTGGCCTGGTTCGGCAAGCTCGACGCGGGCTCGCTCAAGATCAAGCTGGCCAGTTCGATCGTGGCGATCTCCTCGATCCACCTGCTGCAGCGCTTCCTCGAGGCCGGCGACTACGACAACAGCAAGCTTTACGCGCTGGTCGTCATGCACATGGCATTCGTGGTATCGGCCCTCATGCTTACCTACATCGACAAGATCGGTTCCGACAAGAAATCGGCCGTCGGCCCTTGAGCGCCGGGGGCAAGGCGGTCCTCGCCATCTGGGTCGATATCGATCTGGCCGACCAGGCGTTCTTCGAGCACTGGCACAGCCGCGAGCATCTGGAGGAGCGCGTCTCCTGTCCCGGCTGGCTGCGCGGCAGCCGCTTCAAGGGCGTCGCGCATCCTGGTCGCTACCTGCTGCTCTACGATGCCGAGACGCCGGCGGCCTTCGAGAGCGAGACCTACTACGCCCGCCTGCGCGCGCCGAGCGAGATGAGCCGCGCGATCTTCCCGAAGTTCCGCAATACCTCGCGCACCGTCTGCGCCGTCGAGCAGCGCTGGGGCGAGGGGATCGGTGCGGCCGTCCTCACGATACGCATGAAGGCCGCCAACATGGCGCCTTTCGACAAACTCGCCTCGCCCGAGACGGCCCGCGTCGACCTGCTGGCCGGCCGCGCCAATGTCGGGCAGGCGCAGACGGCGGAGAAGGATTTGCGCGGCGGCGCCGATCAGCAGATCGAGCGGGCGCTCGTCGCTTTCTTCTGGTCGGTCGAAGCCGCCCAGGCGGCGCGCGAGCGACACGCGCCGGAAGGCGAGGTCTTCGCCCTCCGCCACACCGTGTCGAAGGGCGACCTCGTTTAGCTAGTTGATCAGCCCATAGAACTTCCCGGCGTTGGTGCAGGTGATCATCTTGACCTGCTCAGCGGGGACGTCGGCGAACTGTTCCTTGATATACTTGTCGGAGTGCGGCCAGACACCGTCGCCGTGCGGATAGTCGGAGCCCCACATCAGGCTTTCCGCGCCCATGTCGTCGATCAGCTTGGCGCCGATTCGGTCGAACTGGAACGTGGCCTTGCACTGGCGGCGCCAGTAGTCCGACGGCTTCATCTTCATGCCGAGGTCGTGGAAGCGGTCCTCCCACTCGAAGTCCATGCGGTCGAGCGCGTAGGGTATCCAGCCGCAGCCCGATTCGCCGAAGGCGATGCGGACGTTGGGGAAGCGCTCCAGCACGTTGGCGCCCATGATTGCTGCCAGGATGTTCACCAGGTTCATCTGGAAGCCCGAGACCACGGTGAAGAACACCGAGCGGCCGACCCGGCCGGGATACTTCTCGATGGTGCCCGGCGGGACGTTGGGGAAGGTGTGGAAGTGCAGCGGCAGCTGCACGTCGTTCACCGCCTTCCACAGCGGATCCCACATCGGGTGCCACATCGGCTCCATGTCCCAGGAGCAGGAGAGTTCGAGGCCCTTGATGCCCATCTTGGCGACCCGGTAGATCTCGGTCACGGCGGCGTCGATGTCGCCG
>JAKFVZ010000322.1 GCA_021732965.1 Reyranella sp. | reverse complement strand
TGACTGGTGCAACGCCAACGGCGTGCGGTTGATCTCCGACGAGATCTATCACGGCATCGTCTACGAGGGCGAAACCCACTCGGTGGCCGAGGTGTCGGATACCGCGGTCGTCGTGAACAGCTTCTCGAAGTATTTTTCGATGACGGGCTGGCGGGTGGGCTGGCTGGTCGTGCCGGCCGACATGGTGCGATCGATCGAGCGGCTGACGCAGAACTTCTTCATCTCGGTGCCGACGCTCAGCCAGCATGCCGCGCTGGCGGCCTTCGACTGCCGGGAAGAACTCGACGGTCACGTAAAGCGCTATCGCGCCAACCGCGATCTCCTGATGGCCGGCCTGCCGGCCGCCGGTCTCGACCGGCTCACGCCCGCGCAGGGCGCCTTCTACATCTATGCCGACGTCTCGCACCTCACCAACGACAGCCGGGAGTTCTGCAGCCGCATGCTGCGCGAGGCCGGCGTGGCGACGACGCCAGGGGTCGACTTCGACCGGGCGAGGGGCGCTGGCACCTTGCGCATCTCGTTCGCGGGCTCGACCGCGGAGATGGAGGAGGCGGTTCGCCGTCTCAAGCAATGGAGGCAGCGGTGAGGGCTCTGGCCGTTGCCGCTCTGGCCGCGCTCTTCCCGCTCGCGGCCCTTGCGCAAGGCGGTCCGAGCTTCGATTGCGCCAAGGCGTCGAATGCCTCCGAGCGCGCGGTCTGCAAGTCCCCGGATCTGGCGAAAGCCGACCGGGAGTTGGCCGGCCTCTACGTGGCCCTGGTCGGCAAGCTCACGGGGCCGGCCAAGGAGAGTCTCGAAAAGAGCCAGGTGCGCTGGATCGTCGGACGGAACCGTGCCTGCCAGCCGAACGAAGATCCCGACGTGATCGAGCGCTGTCTTGCGACGCGGTATGCCGAACGGATCGCCGATCTCAAGGCGTCCGCCGCCGGTCCTTATCCGTTCGTCGAGGAGCAGGGGATCGAGAAGACGGGCAAGGTCGGCAAGGTGAAATACGCGCTCGACCTTCGGTATCCCCGTTTCGCCGGGAAGTCGGCGGACTTCTCCGCCCTCAACCGCTCCTATGCCGATTCGGCGGCGAAAGCCGCCCGGGAGACGACACCCGGCGCCGACGCCGGCGTCGATCACGAAGAGCAGTGGGAAGCGGTGCAGAGCTACACGCTCCACCGGCCCGGACCCGACGCCATCACCATTGCGCTGAGCTTCTGGGCCTTTACCGGCGGCGCCCATGGCTACGGCAGCCTGAGTTGCACGCTGGTTGACCTGCGCACCGGCAAGCCCGTGCCGCCGGCCGGTGTGTTCGCCGAGGGCTCACCCTGGTTAAAGGAGGTCGTTGCGATCGTCGCCGCCGACCTCAAGAAGCAATTCGTCGAGAATCCCGGCTTCGAGGACGCGCTGGAGCCGCGGAAGCTCACCAAGACCGTGAACAGTGCCGACCGTTTCTGTTGGCAGGCCGACAGGCTGCAGGTCTATTTCAACCAGTACGAAGTCGGCCCCTATTCGTCGGGCGCCTACACGGTCGACATTCCCTACAGTCGGCTGAAGCCGCTGCTGCGCGCGGGCGGCCTGGTCGCTCGCTGAACGCTGCCTAATGCAGCTTGCGCCGGTCACGCGCTCCGACCGGGGTGCCGCCGGGAGTGGTGCGTTCGGTCGCGACGGGCGGCACGGGGCCGGAATGATGGCTCGCCATGTGCCAGCCATCGGCCATGCGGACGTAGAGATTGCTCGCCATGAGCTGGCCGTTGGGGAGGATTTCGCGGCAGGTGACCAGCGCGAGGCCCGGGCGGCCCACCACCCATTCTTCGGTGCAGCGCACCCGGGGCGCCTCGGGGTGTTTCATGATGGCCCGCCAGCTCGCCATGATCTCCGCCCGGTCGTAGAGCGCCTGTTGCCCGGGATGCAGGCAGATGACCGAGCCGGTCGGCGCCCAGATGTGGTCCATGGCGGCCGCGTCTCGATCGTTGAACGCCCGGTAGAAGGCGCGGTTGGCGGCGAGGACGGCGTCGCGCTCGTCATCGTCGAATTCCGCCAAGAGCGGCGGCAGGCGTGGGGCACGGCGAGGCATTCGACCCTCGAAACTCACGGGTTGCGCGGCACAGGATTAGCCGACACAGATGAGGCATCCAACCATCGAGATCATGATGTCCATCCCCAAGCTCGAATTTCCGCCGTTCCATCTGCCGGCCGAGGCCGAGGCCCTTCGCGAGGAAGTGCGCGCGTTCCTCAAGGAGACGCTGCCCAAGATCAAGACCGAGGACCGGTTCGCGAGCTGGAACACGGCGTCGCCCGAGTTCAGCAGGGCGCTTGGCGCCAAGGGTTGGCTCGGCATCACCTGGCCCAAGCAGTATGGTGGCGCTGAGCGCACCTTCCTCGACCGCCTTGTCGTGACTGAGGAACTGCTCGGCAACAGCGCGCCCGCCGGTTCCCACTGGGTCGCCGACCGGCAGTCCGGTCCGCTGCTTCTCAAGTTCGGCACCGAGCAGCAGCGCCAGGCGATCCTGCCGCGGATCGTGCGGGGCGAATGCTATTTCAGCATCGGCATGTCCGAGCCGGATTCGGGGTCGGACCTGGCTTCGGTCCGCACCCGCGCCGAGCCGGTGCCCGGTGGCTTTCGCGTCAACGGCACCAAGGTCTGGACCTCGGGCGCGCATCGCAACCACTACTGCATCACGCTGGTCCGCACGTCCGGCCAGCATGGCGATCGCCACAAGGGGCTGAGCCAGCTTCTGGTCGATCTCAAGACCCCGGGCGTGACCATCCGC
>JAKFVZ010000547.1 GCA_021732965.1 Reyranella sp. | reverse complement strand
TGGACGCGGAGTAGGCGGAGGCGTTCGGGTTGCCTTCCTTGCCGGCCACCGAGGCGATGTTGACGATGCGGCCCCAGCCGCGCTGCACCATGCCGTCGACCACGACGCGGTTGGTGAGGAACACGCCGGTCAGGTTGATGTCGATCACCTGCCGCCAGGCATCGACCGGATACTTTGCGACGGTCGTGTTGGGGCCGGTGATGCCGGCGCTGGCCACGAGGATGTCCGGTGGCGCGAGCCGTTTCTCCGTCTCGGCCAGCGCCTTGGCGACATCGGCCTCGCTGGTGACATCCACGGCGACGGCAATGGCGCCCTTGAGCACAGCCGCGGACTGCTTCGTGCGGTCGGGGTCGCGGTCCCACAGGGCCACGCGTCCGCCGCCGGCCGTGATTTTCGTAGCGCAGGCCAGGCCGATTCCGCGCGCACCTCCGGTCACGATGGCGGTCCTGCCCGCGAACGACCCGTCCTGCATGACGTCCTCCCAACTGCTTGAATTATATCGCGATTCCTACCATATCGGCGCGCCGGGGCATCCGCTACACTGACTGCTGCGGCGTTCCGAGTTTTGCGGGAGTTTCATGTCTTCGCCCATGCCGGCGTCCATCGACGCCACCGTCGAGTTGCTGAAGGGCGGCGATTACATCGCCGACCGCAGCCTCGCCACCGTTCTCTATCTCGCGCTCAAGCTCGGGCGGCCCCTGTTCTGCGAAGGCGAAGCGGGCGTCGGCAAGACCGAGATCGCCAAGGTGCTGGCCGAGACCCTCAAGCGGCCTTTGATCCGCCTGCAATGCTACGAGGGGCTCGACGTCGCCTCGGCGGTGTACGAGTGGAATTACGCCCGCCAGATGATCGAGATCCGCCTGGCCGAGGCGCAGGGCGTGCACGACCGCAGCGAGATCGCGGCAGACATCTTCGACGAGAAATTCCTGATCCGCCGTCCGCTGCTCGAGGCGCTGCAGCCCCATGTCGGCGGGGCGCCGATCCTGCTGATCGACGAGCTGGATCGCACCGACGAGCCGTTCGAGGCCTACCTGCTCGAGGTCCTGTCCGATTTCCAGGTGACGATCCCGGAACTTGGCACCGTGAAGGCGGCGGAGCGGCCCATCGTCATCGTGACCTCCAACCGCACGCGCGAAATCCATGACGCGCTGAAGCGGCGCTGCTTCTACCACTGGGTCGACTATCCCGACCTGAAGCGCGAGCTGGAAATCCTCAAGGTCAAGGCACCGGGCGCCAGCGAGCGACTGTCGCGCCAGGTCGTGGGTTTCGTGCAGGAGCTGCGCAAGCTCGACCTGTTCAAGGCGCCGGGCGTCGCCGAGACGATCGACTGGTCGACCGCCTTGTCGGAGCTCGACGTTCTCGACCTGGATCCGCGGACGATCAACGACACGCTGGGCGTGCTGCTGAAATACCAGGACGACATCCAGCGCCTGCAGGGCTCGGAAGCGGCCGAGATCCTGCGCAAGGTGAAGTCCGACATAGCCGCCCAGCCGCTCGGTTGAGCGGCAGGATGGACGCGCTGACCGATACGCCGCCTGCGCCGGCCCCCGGCCAGGGGCCCCGCGGTGGCAAGCTCGCCAGCAACATCGTGCACTTCGCGCGGACCTTGCGCACGGCGGGGCTGCGCGTCGGGCCGGGGCAGATCCTGCGCGCCATCGAGGCGGTCGAGGCCGCCGGCATCCGCAACCGCGACGACTTCTACTGGACGCTCCATTCGGTCTTCGTGAACCGCCGCGACCAGCGCGAGATCTTCGACCAGGCGTTCCACGTCTATTGGCGCAATCCGCGCCTGCTCGAGAAGATGATGGATATGCTGCTGCCGCAGATCGGCGTGCCGGCCGAGCAGGACAAGGGCAAGCAGCTCAGCCGCCGCCTGCAGGAAGCACTGCAGCCCGGCCAGGGCGAGGCGCCCGAGCAATCCGAGGAGCCGCCCGAAGTCGAGGTCGAGGCGACCTTCACCGTGTCGGACCGCGAAGTTCTGCAGACGCGCGATTTCGAGCAGATGTCGCAGGCGGAGATCGACGCGGCCCTGCGCGCCATCGCGCGCCTTCGCCTGCCTGTGCCGGAGCGCCGTACGCGCCGCTACCAGCCGGCCCGCCGCGGACCGCGCATCGACTTCCGCGCCTCGCTGCGCCGCGCCATGCGGCCGGAAGGCCTGACCGAACTGTCGAGGCGCGAGCCTCGCCGCCGTCCGCCGCCGCTGGTCATCCTGTGCGACATCTCCGGTTCGATGGCCCGCTATACGCGGATGTTCCTGCACTTCATGCATGCCATCACCAACGACCGCGACCGTGTCTACTGCTTCACTTTCGGTACGCGCCTGTCGAACGTGACCCGGGCGCTGCGCAACCGCGACGTCGACATCGCCTTGCAGAAGGCCTCGGCGCAGGTCGAGGACTGGTCGGGCGGCACGCGCATCGGCCAGGCGCTGCACGAGTTCAACAACAAGTGGTCGCGCCGTGTGCTGGGGCAGGGGGCGGTTGTTCTTCTCATCACCGACGGGCTCGATCGCGAGGGCGCGAGCGGCCTGGATGAGGAAATGGAACGCTTGCATAAGTCCTGCTCACGCATGATCTGGCTCAACCCGCTCTTGCGGTACGGCGGCTACGAGCCCAAATCTCAGGGCAACAAGGCCATGCTGCCCCACGTCGACGAGTTCCGGCCGGTCCATAACCTGGAAAGCCTGTCGGGCCTGATCGAAGCGCTTGGCTCCCGTGTCATCGGCGCCGACAGACGCCTCGCGGGATGGCAGCTGTC
>JAKFVZ010000225.1 GCA_021732965.1 Reyranella sp. | reverse complement strand
TCCGCCACCAGAAAGTCGCGCGCCCGGGTCACCGCTCGAAGCGCCACACTGCCCCGGCGCCGGCGCGGTGGGCCGTCGCTTCGCCGGGCCAGCAGATCGGCGAAGCGGCCGACCAGGGCGTCGACGGCCAGCGGCTCGAGAGCCTGCGGGAAATCGACGAAAGCCTCGGCGATGGCGCTGGCCGTGGCATCGTCGCGGGCTACGGCGTCGGCGACATATGGCGGGCTGGCGCCGTCGAGCGCTTCCGAGACGGCCGCCGGGTCGAGATAGAGCATACGGTAGGCGAAAGCGCCGCCCTCGCCGGCATGGCCGTCATGCGGCTCGTCCGGATGCAGAACCAGCACCTGTCCGCCATGGCTGGCCCGCAGGCTGCCGCGATAGTGGAACTGCTGTACGCCGTAGAGGGTGAGACCGATGCCGTAGGTCTCGTGCCGATGCAGATCGTAGGCATGCCCGCCGAAGCGCGCCGCCAGGCGCTGCAGGCCGGCGGTCGGTCGGTCGAGGCGGATCTGGTCGGCGTTCATTGCACGAATGTTCAAGACGGCGGTTCCCAGCATGCCCCATATGGGCGTCATGATCTACGAAACCAAGATGGCGCTCGTGCTTCGCAAGGACCTGGCGGCCTGGCAGATGGCCAATGTCGCGGCCTTCCTGGCCGGCGGTCTCGCCGGCACCCATGCCCACCTGATGGGAGAGCCGTATCTCGACTCCAACGGACGGGCCTACACGGCGCTCATCCGCGAACCGGTCTTCGTCTATGGCGCGACGCTGGAGGAGTTGCAGCGCACCCACCAGCGCGCGCTGTCCCGCGAGCTGGTGCCGGCGATCTACATCGAGCCGATGTTCGCCACGACCAACGACGCAGACAACCGCGCCGCCGTGGCCGCGGCCCCGGTCGAGGCGATGAATTTCGTCGGCATCGGCGTCCATGGGCCGCGCAAGGCCGTCGACAAGGTCGTCAACGGTCTGAAGTTCCTGTCATAGCGGGGCGCCGCCGCGCGCCCGTCAGGACCAGCACCGCCGCCGCGAGGTTGAGGCCCATGCAGACAGCCAGCGGCAGGCCGTAGCCACCGGAGGCGTCGCGCAGGATGCCGAGTAGGCCCGGCCCGAAGGCATAGAGGGTCTGCACGACGGCGGTGGAAAGCGCGACAATCGCCGGGAACTGGTCGAGCGTGTATTCGCGCTGCACGATCATCGGCGACAGGGTGATGTTGTTGCCGACCGAAAGCCCGTAGACCGCGCAGGCAGCATAAACCACGAGAGGGACCTGCGCGTAGGCGAGCACCGCGATGGCGCCGACTTGGACCAGGAAGCAGATCGCCGAAGCCCGCCGCGGGTCGAGCCGGTCGATCACCAGCCCCAGAACGACCCGGCCGACCAGCGCCATCACGGCATTGATGCCGACGGCAACGGCGGGATCGAAGGTAGGGCCGCCGCCGGCCGAACGGGCGGTCACAAGCGGCACGAGATGGGTGAGGAAGCCCACCTGCGAGAGCAGCACGAAGGCGAAGGGCGCCGAGATGCTCCAGAAGTGCCACTGGCGCAGCGGCGCCAGCCGGTTCGCCCGCACGGTCGTCGGCTTGGGCGAGAGCGGCCCCTTGCGGACGAACAGTGCAACGGTGCCGGCGGCCAGGACGATGCCGATCAGGACCAGCAGCCGCTCGGCATCCGCGAAGCCGAGGCGCGGGATGGCCGCCAGCAGGACCGGCGTGACGGCGAGGCCGGCGACCGTCGCGCCGCTCAGCGCGAGATTGAGGGCGAGACCGCGCTTGCGATCGAACCATTGGCCGACCGTGGCCGCGATCGGCGCCACGCTGGTCGCGTTCCAGCCCGGCGCCATGACGATGTAGAGCACGACGAGCTGCCACGGTTCTGTGACCGACGGCAGCAGCAGCAGCGCCACGGTAGTGATCGCGAGACCACCGAGGAAAACGCTGCGCGGGCCGAAGCGGCCGATCGCCTCGGCGATGCGGGGCAACAGGAAGGCGCCCAGGACATAGTGCGCGGTGACGACCGACGAGATGAAGCCTGTCGACCAGCCATGGGCCCGCTGCAGCTCGACGAGATAGATGCCGTGGGCATAGAAACCGAAGCCCCAGGCGAACACGGCGGAGACGAAGCACGCGAAGACGACGCGCCACGCGGCCGGCGAGGTATCGGCGGCCGGGGTCACGGACATGCGGTGTGTGCGTTCAGGAGCGGCTGACGTGGGCCGACACGCAACGCCAGCCCTCCGGCGTCAGCTGCCAGTCGTCGGTGTACCAGCCGCCGCCCTTGCTGCCGTCGGGCTTGGTGTAGCTGGTGCGGGCATGGATGATCGCGAAGTTGCCGAGCAGGCGGATCTTCACGTCATGCTCGTGGATGCCTTTCACCGCCGAGCCTCGGCCGATCTGGGCCAGGAAGGCCGCGCGGTCGAGCAGCGTGCCGTCGGGGTTGGTGTTGCAGAAATCCTGCGACAGGTTCCTGTCGAACCACTGCACGTCGGCCTGGTCGACCGAGCGCACGTAGTGATGATTGAGGTCCTGCAGGGTCGCGAGATGCCGCGCCTTGTCGTCCGTCACGATGCTTCCTCCGTCGTCCCGTCTCGAAGATGGGGGACGTATTGCGTGAGTTTCTCCAGCGACTGGCTCCAGCCTTCCTCATGCGACCGGCAGAAGTCCGGCGAATGGAAATCGGACTGGGTGAAGGCGACCTCTGTCATGCCGTCATGCTCGGTGAACTTCACGGTGACTAGGGTGGTCGGCGTCAGGGTCCCGTTGG
>JAKFVZ010000790.1 GCA_021732965.1 Reyranella sp. | reverse complement strand
TCCTGCTACCTGGCGCTGGAACCGTTCCGCGCCGACGACGCGCCCGCCTATTTCACCATCTTCATCGTCGGCCACATCGTCGTGCCGCTGGTCCTCGTGGTCGAACGCTGGGGAACCGAGCCGCCGCTCTGGGTCCATGCCCTGCTGTGGCTACCGCTGTCGGTCGGGCTGGCCCTCTTCCTTCTGCCCAAGATCAAGGGTGCCGTAATTGCGCTGCTTTGGGCGCAGAAGATCGCGGCTCCGAAGGCCGCAACCGGGAGCCTCGATCCCTCAGCCTGAACGACGTGGCCGCCCGCCGACGGCCTGTGCTATGGTGTTGTCGCAGGGTATGTTTTTGCCTCAACTCCCTTTTCGTCTTCCAACGCTGCCGCGCGCGGCCCTGTCGCTCGTTGCCGCGTGCCTGGTCGTTTCCTGCGCCACCTCGCCAGAGGTGCCGGACCGTCAGCCCGACGGCCGCAGCGCCTCGGTCGCTTCCGATGCCGGCTTCGACCGGGTGGTCCTCCAGGCCTATCGCGCGATCGGCGATCGTCACCTCTACGAGCCCAATTTCCGCAATCTTTCGGTCGAGGCCTACCGGGGCTTCGTCAGCACCGACGCGTCCCTCGTTCTGGAGGCCAGCGACAGTTCGCTGGTCGTTAAGCGCGACGGCAAGGAAATCCTCGTGCGCCCGGCCCCTGCCGACACTGCGGACGGTCGTGCTTGGGGAAACACCCTGGTCGACCTGATGGCCGGTTCGCTCGACGCTTCACCCGCCCTGCAACGGACTGACCGGCAGGCGCTGATCCGCCAGGCGATGACGGCTACCACCAAGCAGCTCGACCGCAACAGCCGCTACGCCGATCCCGAGGAGGCGCGCGACAACCGCTTCCAGCGCGATGGTGGCGGCGGGGTCGGAATCACCGTCGAAAGGACTGACGAAAAGAAGATCCTGATCCGCGCCGTCCAGGAGGGCTCGCCCGCCGCCCGGGCCGGGGTCGCGGTCGGCGATCAGATTCTTTCCATCGATGGCGACTCGATGATGGACCGCCCGCTTTCCGACGTCGTGGCCAAGCTGCGTGGCCCGGTCGGCGCGCCGGTCACGATGACGGTGCTGCGGGCGTCGCAGGGAGCCGAGCTTTCCCTGCCGATGAAGTGCGGCCGGATCGTGCCGACCACGGTCGTCTACTAGCGCCGCGGCGACGTGGCGCTGATCCATCTGACAGGTTTCAATACGGCCACGACCGAAAACCTGCGGGCCGCTCTCGACAAGGCCAGGACCGACATCGGCAAGGACCTGACGGGCGTGATCATCGACATGCGCTCGAATCGCGGCGGACTTCTCGACCAGGCTCAGTCCGTCTCGGAAGTCTTCATCGGCGACGGCACCATTTTCTCGACCAACGGCCGTCACCCCGACAGCCGGCGCACTTATCGCAGCTCCAACAGCCGCCCCAACGCCGGTCAGCTTCCGATCGTCGTCCTGATGAACGGCGGCTCGGCGTCGGCTGCGGAAATCGTCGCGGCCGCCCTCCAGGATCGCGGGCGGGCCGTCGTCATCGGCACCACCAGCTACGGCAAGGGCACCGTGCAGACCGTCGTCCGCCTGGCCAATGAAGGCGAATTGATACTTACCTGGTCCCGTCTGCAGGCGCCGTCCGGCTACACCTGGAACGAGCTGGGCGTCCTGCCCAACATCTGCACCTCCAAGGTGGGCGACGCCGCCAAGGTCGGCACCGCCGCGGTCGATTCCAACCAGGCCTCCCTGATGCGCTGGCACGCGCTGCGCAACCCGACCCAGCAGGAGGTCGCCGACCTGCGCAAGATCTGCCCGCCGGGCGATGCTGCGCCCGAGGCCGACGTCGATCTGGCAGTGCGGCTGCTGCACGACCGGGCGCTTTATGCCCATGCCGTGCAATCCGCGACCTATCAGGCCGCCGCCCGCCCCTAGGCTCGGCGCTTGACACGGCACGCCCGCTGACTACTTTGCCCGCCTCTGCGAATTCGCCCTCCGGGGCTTAAGGACAATTGCCATGGCCAAGCCGACTTCCATCCTGATCAAGATGATCTCCAGCGCCGACACCGGCTTCTTCTACGTCACCAAGAAGAACCCGCGCACCAAGACCGAGAAGCTCGAACTGAAGAAGTACGACCCGGTCGCGCGCAAGCACGTCGTGTTCAAGGAATCGAAGATCAAATAACGAACTGCGCTCTGCAGGTTCGACGACGAGCCGCCCTTCCGGGCGGCTTTTTCGTGGGATAGGCTCCCGCGCAATCCAACAAGGAGGAGAGAGAAGATGAGCGCCCAGCTTTCGCGCGACGACTGGAAGGGCCGTATCGGCGGCCTCAGCTACCGGAACCAGGCCTTCATCGGCGGCAAGTTCACGGCGTCGCTGACCGGCAAGACCTTCGACTGCATCAATCCCGCGACCGGCCAGGTGCTGACCCAGGTCGCCGCCTGCGAGCAGGCCGACGTCGATGCCGCCGTGAAGGCCGCCCGCGCCGCCTTCGAGAAGGGCACCTGGGCCAACATGGCGCCGGCGCAGCGCAAGCGCATCATGCTGAAGCTCGCCGACCTCATGATGAAGAACCGCGAGGAGCTGGCCCTGCTCGAGACGCTCGACATGGGCAAGCCGATCGCCTTCTCCACGACCGTCGACATCCCCGGCTCGGCCAACACCGTGCAGTGGTTCGGCGAGGCCATCGACAAGATCTACGACGAGGTCGCCCCTACCCCGGGCAACGTCATCGCCATGATCACCCGCGAGGCCGCCGGCGTAGTGGCC
>JAKFVZ010000328.1 GCA_021732965.1 Reyranella sp. | reverse complement strand
CGGCAACCAAGCTTCTCATAAAGGGAGTAGCAAGAACCAAGGTCCGGCTCACTGAAAGAGAAACCGCAATCCTCAAGTTCTTGTTCCGTATCGGCAACCGACCTGTGGCGCGCCATGTCTTTCTGGACGAAGTGTGGGGCCACCTTGCCGGAGTCACTACCCACACGCTGGAGACGCACATCTACCGCCTGCGTCAGAAAATCGAAAATGACCCGAAGTCTCCAGAGATCCTGGTCGCCGAGCCAGGCGGCTATCGGTTGCAGCGTTGAAGTTCCAAGCCTGCTTTCCCTGCGACGCGAGGCTATGGCCACTCTGCGATGGCGCGCTCGGTCGAGTTCTCGCTGCAGAACGATCCCGAGAACGCGCCGATGCAGCCCACGCAATCGTGGATGGACCGCGTCAACATCGCCCAGTTCGAGATCGGCCGCGACCGCTAGCGGCCATGCAAGCGCTCAAGTGCCCGACCTTAGTGCTCTACGGCAAGAATTTTATCGACGGCAAGCACCGCGCGACTCGCAGGCGAGGCGCCCGCACGCGCGGATCGAAACGATCCCGGGCGAACGCTATTGCATGACATGGGAGCGCGCTAAGGAAGTGGTCGGACATGCACATGCTTTCCTCTCTTAACCGACTGACCGCCTCGCTGGCGCGCTTCCGGCGCCTGGGATTCGCGCATTTGCCGACACCGCTGGAGCCGATGAAGCAGCTCACGGCACATCTTCGCGGGCCGCGACTCTGGGTGAAGCGTGAAGATTGCACCGGCGTGGGACTGGGCGGCAACAAGCTGCGCAAGCTCGACTATGTGCTGCACGAGGCGATCACATCAGGCGCCGACACGCTTGTTTCGGGCGGTGTCGTGCAGTCCAACAGCCAGCGCCAGGTCGCCGCCGCGGCGGCCAAGCTCGGCCTCGCCTGCCACCTCGCCGTCTATCACGGCCGTCTCGCGCCCCCGTCGGACGACTACGAGAAGACCGGCAATGCTCTGCTCAACCGCCTGTTCGGTGCTACCTTGCACGACGTGCCGTGGAATGGCGATCGCAACGGCGCCATCCGCGACCTCGCAGACCGCCTGCGCGCTGAGAGCCGCCGCCCCTACGTCGTGCCTTACGGCGTTTCGAGCCCGCTGGGCGCGGTCGCCTACGCCTCGACCGTGGCGGAGATCGCGGCACAAAGTGCGGCCGCCGGCATCAAGCCCGCCGCGATCGTCCATTGCACCGGCAGCGGCGCCACGCAGGCGGGCCTCGTGGTCGGCGCGCACGCCTGCCTGCCGCAGACGCGTGTGGTTGGGATCGACATCGACGCCGAGCCCGAGCGGGTGCATGCCGACGTGGCAACCTTCGCCAAAGGAGCCGCCGATCTGCTGCAACAGCCGTTCGATCCGGCCGATGTCGAGGTGGTCGGGGGTCATGCCGGCCCAGCTTACGGCGTGCCGCATGCCGCAACGATCGACGCGATGAAGCTCGGCGCCAGGCTCGAAGCGCTGGTGCTGGATCCCGTCTATTCCGGCAAGGGGCTCGCCGGATTGATCGCGCTGATCGAAGCTGGCCGCTGGCGCAAGGATCAGGACGTCGTGTTCCTCCATACCGGCGGCGCACCGGCGCTGTTCGCCTACCGTCACCTCTTCGATTGATCTGGAGTGCACCGATGCTCGTCCCCGGAGCCCACTTGCGGCCATGTTCGGAACCGACGCGTCCGCCTACGTGCGCGACGGGCCCGGCTTGAGCGCCTTCGTGCTCGAGGACGGCGTCGTCTACTACGCCTACTCCACCTACTCCGCCTATGCGCGCGGCGTGGGCGGCCTCTGGGGCATGTACTAGTGGCTCGACCGCGCACTCAGGGGGTGCAACGAGACAGGCGCCGGGTTCCGCCGCCAACACGAATATGACAAGCGCTGAGCCAATTCCTGGATGTCGTCGGCGCAGCCCGGCGACGGCTTCACGGACCGGAGCGCCATGCCGGCGCTCTAGGTCCGTGCTTTTCCGTCCAGCTCGGAGGCAATCGTCAGGGCAAAGACGAGACGCCGTATGAACGGGGCGGCCAGTAGCACGATGGGAGTCATTGCCGCCCAGGCGATCAGCCACGAGCCGATCCAGTGAACCATGAAAGTGGAGTCGCTCAGGAACGGCGCGCTTGCGATGCCAGCGGCGATGGCGGTGGTCATGCCGGACTGGATGACGGCAAAGACGAAATGGCCGTAGTGCCTGGGTATTCGCAGCATGCTCCGTCCCTTCGATGGCTCCTGCCGCGCCGTGAGCCGCAGTCCAAGCAGCGCAGACGCCAGGCAGCAAACATTGTGCCATGACCGGCGTCGGCGGTCAGCGGGCGGATCACGATGACGGATCCGTTATTTTGTAGCATTCGCTCCAGATTTATGCTTTGCTGGCAAAATGGGCCGCCAGAAGGAATTCGACGAAGCCAAGGCCATCGACGGCGCCGTCGATTGTTTCTGGGCGCGCGGCTACGAGGCGACCTCGGTGCGCGACCTCGCCGAACGCATGGGCATCGGCGGCGCCAGCCTCTACAATGCCTATGGCGGCAAGCGCGCCCTGTTTGTCGCCGCACTTGCCCGCTACGCCGACCGCTCGATGCGCGAACGCATCGCCCGGCTGGAGAGTGACGGCAGGCCGAAAGAGGCCATCCGGGCTTTTCTTGCCGAGATAATCGAGCGGTCCCTCGCCGACCGCGACCGCAAGGGCTGCCTGCTGGTCAATTCGGCGCTCGACGTGGCGCCGCACGATGCCGAGATCGGCAAGGTGGTCGCGGGCTACC
>JAKFVZ010000084.1 GCA_021732965.1 Reyranella sp. | reverse complement strand
CAGAAAGTCGCCGTGTTTGCCCGGGCAGAAACGAAGCGCCTTGAGAATTGCCTATCGGTCTGGCGGCAGGCCGGTGCCGAGGTCGCGAACTGCGGCTGGAGCGACGATCTCGATTCTCTCACCGGTCATCCCACGTTCGAGTCGGTGAAGCTGCCGACGTTTCACGACACGATCGCCTGGATAAACGACGCCTTCCCGCTAACGTCGGGGTCGGCCGCCAACGAAACTCTGCGCCCGATACTGGAGCCGACCGTCCTGCGGCCTGGCGGCTGCGTCGAGACGCCATTGCACTTCGGGTCGGACAACCGCCTGTTCGGCATCCTCTGCGATCCCGACACCGGGCCCTCCAGCCAGATCGTCGTGATCGTCAATGGCGGGCGCGATCCGCGATACGGCGCGTCACGACAGGGCGTCGAATTCGCGAGGCGACTCGCCCGGTCGGGCATTTCCTCCCTGCGCGCCGACTTCGCCGGCCTGGGCGACAGTCTCGGACCCGAGGGCTCGGAAAACGTCATCAGCCATTCCTTCGCCGACCGGACGGCGGACATTCGCGCGATGCTCGACGCGCTCCAGGCCAGGGGGTACCGGAAGTTCACCCTGCAGGGCATCTGTTCGGGCGCCTACCACGCTTTTCACGCCGCGCTCGCGGAACCTCGCATCAGTGGCCTGATGCTGGTCAACCAGCCCCTCTTCACCCTGCCGCGCCGGCCCGACGAGATCACCTATCTCGACCATCGCCGCCTGACGCCGATGTTCTACCTACGCAAGCTCGTCAGTCGGCAGAGTTGGCGAACGCTGCTGGGCGGACGAGTCGATTTCGGCGCCATCCTCCATTCGCTCTGGGTACGCGCCCTCCGCTCCGCACGCCTTGGGATGCGTCGGACGGGGCGCGCCGTGGGACTCATCCGCAAGCTCTCCTTCGCCCAGTCCTCCCTCTCGGATCTGTGCGAGCGCGGCGTCAGGACGCTGTTCCTGTTCTCGCCGGCCGAAGAGGACCTCGAGATGTTTCGGCGAGAATTCACCCTCGAACCCGGCGCCCTGTCGCGGTATCGCGGGGCCGAAATGCGCGTCGTGCCGCGCATGGACCACGCGCTCATCTCGTTCGAGAGCCGGCGCGATGCCCAGGCCGAAATGCTGGATTTCGTCAGCGGACCGAAGCGTTCATCGGCGTCCGCGAGCCAGGCCTGACCCGATCAGCCGCGCCATCAGAAAGGCCGGTCACCCTCGATCAGCACGCGGTGCATGATGCGCGGCTCGCCTTCCGGATAGTCGATGACGACGCGATGCATCGTGGCGCGATTGTCCCACACGACGATGTCGCCCCGCGTCCAGACATGGCCGAAATGATGCTGCGGCTTGCGCGCCTCGTCCGCGAGTTCGTCGAGCAGCGCGTCGCTCTCGGCCCGCTCCAGCCCGACGATACGGTCGAGACGATTGGGGTTCAGGTAGAGCGCCTTGCGGCCGGTCACCGGATGGGTGCGCACCAGCGGATGCTCGACATCCGGCGTCTCGGCGATCTCCTCGGGCGTGCGAGGCGAAGGACGGTTGCGCGCGCGCGGCGTGTCGTAGCCGTGCATGGCCTTCAATCCATCGATGCGCCTGCGCGTGGCCTCGGGCAAGGCTTCGAAGACCGAGTGCATGTTGCAGAACCAGGTAGTGCCACCGCGGCTCGGTATCTCGATGCTGTGCAGCAGTGTCGCCTTCGCGGGCACCGCGAAATAGGAATCGTCGGTGTGCCAGTCCTCGGCGCGGATCGCCGTCTTGTCTGTCGTGCCGTCGGCCATCAGCGTGCTCACCATGACCGACACGTCGGGCACCGCGCCGCTGCGCTTGTAGCGCAGCAACTGCTTCTGCGGTTGGCCGAAGGCCTTCGAGAATTCGCGCGTCTGCTCGGGCGTCATCGGATCGCCGGGGATCACGACCAGCAGATGCTCGGCGAGCGCCTGGTTCAGCAGTGCGGACACTTCGGGCCGGTTCGCGGCGTCGCGATCCAGCCCCTCGATGCGTGCGCCAAGGGCCGCTTTGTTGGGAACGACTTCCGGCATGGTCCTGCGACTCCCGTCGGGGTTCTTTCGAGCGCGGCGAGCCTAGCCCATGCCGGCGCGGCCCTCAGCCTCAAAAGACACGAGCCGAGGAGCGGAAGTACCGGCCGAAGCGCCGGCAGGCACGAAGTCATCCGGTGCGCCGGGCGGAATCGGCGGGTGGGCCTTCAGGCTCTGCTGGAACGTCTCGATCAGACGCCGGATCGGACCCCGTACCCAACCCTCTTCCATGTTCGCATCGGTCTCCTCCTTCGGGTCCCGCACGAGATTGAAGAGGTAAGGCGTCTCCAGCTTGATCGGTCCTTCGTTGGGCTCGACCTCCCACATGAGGTGCATCTTCCAGTCGCGCCATTTGACCGCCCGAAGCTCGGTCTTGATGTAGTATGGGAACCCGTCGCGGGCCGACTTCGGTCTGTCGCCGAGGAAGAAACCGAGCTGGTCGATGCCGTCGATCGCGCGATCCGCCGGCAGGCTGGCGCCGGCAAGCCGGGCCAGCGTCGGATAGAGATCGGTGATGTGCAGCACGTCGGTCGTGCGTCGCGGCGCGATGCGGCCGGGCCACCGCAGGATGAAGGGAACGCGAAGTCCGCCCTCCATCGCGGTGTGATAGGTGCCGCGCCACGGCCCGGCGGTGCCGCGCCATGGCCGCCTGAACTCGGGCCCGTTGTCGCTGCCGAACAGCACCACCGTGTCCTCGCGCAGACCGAGGCGGTCGATGGCATCGAGG
>JAKFVZ010000222.1 GCA_021732965.1 Reyranella sp. | reverse complement strand
CAGGATGTCGTCGGTCGACGCGAGTACGCCCAGCTCCTCGTGCAACTCGCGCAACGCGGTCTGCTCGATCGTCTCGCCGGGATCGACCCGCCCGACCGGGAGCGCCCATTGCCAGCCATGGGCACGCAGCCGGGGCGTGCGCTTCGTCAGCAGGAAGGCGGCCTCCCCCGGCTCGTCGGCCTCGGCAATGACGATGGCCACGGCCGCGCGTTTCAGCCCGCCCGCATCGTTGCGACGGCGCATGTCGAACCGGCCGAGATGGGACGTGACCCGGGTGCGCAACGCCTCATCCAACGGAAAGGACTTCACGCGCCGACCGGTCTCCGGAAGGTCCAGACGACGGCCGGCGGCACGTTGCGCCAGATGCGCGGCCCCCGCGTACCCACCAGGCCCAGTTCCTGGGTCAGGGCGCGCGGCACCGGCTGCGAGGGGCCGTAGGTGAACTGCACCAGCGCTCCGCCGCGCGGGAGGGCGTCGAAGACGCCCTTCACGATGCCGTGCACGACATCGGCGGGCAGCGACAGCAGCGGCAGGCTCGAGACCACGGCAGAGACCGCCCCGATCCCCTGCTCCGCCAGCAGCTTCGGCAGGCGCGCAGCGTCCCCCTCGACGATGCGGGGGCCGTCGAAGTGCGACCGCAGGAATGCCGAAAGTTCCGGTTCACGCTCGATCAGGGCCAGCCGGTGGGCCGGAATGCCCACGGCCAGCAGCGCCTTCGTGACTTCACCCGTGCCGGCGCCCAGCTCGATCACATGGCCCTCGCGGCCGCGCATCTCCGCGAAGGTCGCGCGCGCCATGGCCTGGGCGAGCAGCCGGCCGCTCGGCACGACGGCGCCCATCGAAAAGGGATTGCGCAGCCAGCGCTTCAGGAAAAGCGCAGTCCCGGCGCGCGAGTCGAGGCCGGTACGTGACTCGATCGGGGGCATGTCGAAACGCTAACAGACGCTTTCCCAAGTCGACAGGAAAAAGCAGCCGCTCCCTATTGCGCCGGTTGCATGGCTGGTGCGGGGGGATTCGCCGGGGCGGCCGCCTCGAACACCGGTTCGGCGTGCCGCATCTGCTCCAGCGCGTTGATCATGGAAACGTACACCGCGGCGGCGAAGGGCAGCGACTGCACGATCATGAACACCGCCCACAGGCGCGCCTCGGGGTCGATGACACCGTTGCCGAACCACAGAACCGCCGCCGCGATCCACAACAGCACGGCCAGGATCGCCTCGCCGCGCGCCATGCCCAGTGCCATGCCGAACGTCGCCCGCTCGTCCATCTTCGGCGTGCGCATGAACGGCAGGCGGCTGGTCGCCAGACCGTAGATGACCGCACGGCCCACCGTGTAGGTGAGTGCGAGGCCAGCCAGCGAGGCACCGATGCTCTGGCGGAAGGTGCAGCGCACACGGTCGAAATAGAGGCCGAACGAGTAGAGCAGCTTGAAGACGAAGATGCCGATGGTCGGCGCGATGAACTCGGCCGGGGGCAGGCCGACCGGCTTCATGCCGAACAGCGGCGGCAGGACGACAGCGGCCACCCAGGCGAGACCCGCCCAGGTGAAGATCAGGTTCAGCGCGTCGGCGAACCAGGGCAGCCAGCCGGCGACAAAATGGTACTTCTGCCAGAAGGTCAGCTTGGTATCGCCGAAGAACATCTTGCCGGCATGCGCCTTCATGATCTGCATGGCGCCATAGGCCCAACGGAAGCGCTGCTTCTTGTAGCCGGAGAAATGGTCGGGGGTCAGGCCATGACCGAACCGCTCGCGGCTGTACATCGCGCCGTAGCCGTTCTCCATCAGGCGCAAGCCGAGTTCGGTGTCCTCGGTGATGCACCAGGTCGCCCAGCCGCCCATCTCCTCCATGCAGGAGCGGCGCACGAGGGTCATCGTGCCGTGCTGGATGATGGCGTCGTATTCGTTGCGCAGGCACATGCCGATGTCGAAGAAGCCGGCATACTCCCAGTTCAGCATTTCCTTGAACCGGTCGCCGCGCCAGTCGCGGTGATCCTGCGGCGCCTGCACGTAGCTGATCTTGGCATCGTCGAAATACGGCACCAGCGCTTTCAGCCAGTCCGGACGCACCATGTAGTCGCTGTCGATGACGCCGATCACCTTGGCGTCGGGCGCGGTCTGGCTGAGTACGTAGTTCAGCGCGCCGGCCTTGAAGCCCTTCATGACGTCGAAGTGGAAGAACTTGAAGCGCTCGCCGAGCTGGGCACAGTAATCCTGCACCGGCCGCCACACCGCGGGATCCTTGGTGTTGTTGTCGATGACGATGACTTCGAAGTTGGGATAGTCGAGGCCGGCCAGCGAATCGAGGGTCTGCATGACCATCGCCGGCGGCTCGTTGCAGATCGCCAGATGCAGCGAAACTTTCGGCCAGTCGCGATCGGCCGGCTGGCGCGCGATCATCTCCGCGGCGGGCAGCGCCTCGCGCGTCCAGCGGCCACGCCAGATCGTCTCCGCCATCTCGAGCGCCTGCACCAGCGCCATGCCGAGGCTGGAGACGAGGAAGAAGGCCAGCACGCCCCAGCCGATCACCTCGGAAGTGAGCATGTAGGTTCCGGCCGCCACCGAGGCGCCATAGGCCACGGCGCTCGCCGAGAGCGCCACCAGCGCACAGAAGCCCACCTGCCCCGCCATGCCGAGCCGCGGCCAGCGCCACAGGAAGAGCAGCATCAGCGGCAGCGCCGCCGCCAGCGACCAGGCCGCGCAGGAGAGCCACTGCGGGAAAGTCTCGATCGAGCCCGTCCAGGCGAACTTCTGCTGCCGGTCGGCGTTCCACAG
>JAKFVZ010000476.1 GCA_021732965.1 Reyranella sp. | reverse complement strand
GAATTCGGGCGGCGCGCTGGACGGTCTCGTGGCTTCATCGGACGGCGGCAAGGGAACGGTACGCGTCTTCTCGGTTGTGTCTGGGGCGCTGCCACCAGGCATGGGGCTAAATGCCAACGGCACCTTCACGGGTACACCGTCGGGATCGGGGACGGCAACGTTCCGGATCCGAGTTCAGGACGAACTCGGTACCATTGCCGAGCAGCTGGGCAACGATTCGATCAACTATGCTCCGGCACTGACGATCAACGGCACGCTCGCCGACGCGAAGCAGAACGAGTTCTACGATAAGCCGCTCTTCCAGGGCGGACGCGGCCCGTACACCACGACGGTCACGACCGGATCCCTCCCGGCCGGTCTCGCGATCAGTACGACAAACCTTGCTGGCATCCCGAGCGGAAGCGGGCCCGCTACCTTTGGCCTCACAGTCAAGGACGCCGATGGGCGCACGGCGACCCAAACGGTGTCCTTCACTATCACGTCCTCGGCGACGGGCGCATCCCGCGCGCTGATCAGCAGCGCAAGCTACGCGCCGCTGGCAGGGACCAGCAATCCGGGGAGCCTGTATATCAACTACGTCCCGCCGTCCTACGTCGGCGCGCGAACCAGCAACTCGTCGAACGCCGCGGACATGGCGATCTGGGCCAAGCATCCGGACAACCCGCCGATCAGCGCAACAGGCACGGTCCTCATCACGGGAAACGCTACTGTCGGCGGCTTGACGCGATTCTCCCTGACCTACACGTTCTCGCAGGACGTGCTGGCGAGCAGCCTGGATCAGGTCATTGCCTTCGGCGAGACCGCACCCTGCGCCGCAAACCAGAACGTCAGCCTGCTCGTTGAAGGATCGCTCACCGGGGCCGCGGGGTCGTATTCGACCCTGATCAACGTCCCCGCCGTGAAAGGGTCAGCGACCAGCCTCGGGACCGGCTACGGCGGCAGCTACTACAGCCTGAACCAGACCTTCACCCCGACGACAGTCCGATATGTGAAGGCGACCTACGTCAGCACAAGCTGCAACACTACGAGCTCAAGCATCCTAGTCAGGCAGGGCATCGTTAAGTAAAAGCCGTTCAAAGCTGGCATTGGAGAAGAAGGGCGCCTGTTGGCGCCCTTCTGCGTTCTGGGCGGTGAACAACACCGGGCTCAATTGCTGCTGGCTGCCTTCGGGACGATTACGTACCAAAAAAGCCGGCAACATCACTGCCGCGGGCTTATCTTCAAGCAGCCTTTCGCATCATGCTTCGCCTCGTCCTGGCCGCAGAGATGATGCTGACGACATGCTCGCGATCGCGATCAAGCTGGTCAGAAATCGTGGACTCAGACGGCAAACAAGAACAAGTAGATTGATTCTTCGTCGGCAGGGACGCTATCCTCCGATAACGCCATCGTGGGCAGTTTTTAAGGGTCGATTCTGGCGATTTGCGCCATTGTCGGTTTTTGGGAATAGCTGCCAATCCTTCATCGAGACGGACACATCATGAACAACGTCAAGCGCGGCCGCCTCGCCCTTGCGATCCTGCTGGCGACGGGAGCCATGAGCCCAGTCAGGTCCCAGGAGCCGGGCTTCTATTACCGGCAGCTGAATTCTGGTGCCAAGACCGCAGTGCCGTTGGCCTTCGGCGTCGCGACCGCGCTTCCGGTCGAGGCGATGGTCGGCGTCTCGATCCCGCAGGTGAACTGGTCCGTGTCGGGCGGGAGGTCCCCATATTTCGTCACCGTGACCGGCGCTCCTCGCGGACTGAACGCAACAAGCTCGCTTGGTGGCGCACCTGAGCAGGCCGGCAACTACACCCTCAACCTGACTGCCTCCGATTCGAGCTCGCCCAACCAGAGCCAGTCGGTGACGGGCTCGATGACCGTCTATGCGCCGTTTGAGGCAGTGCCCAGCGCCACTCCGCAAGCGACCGGCCAGGTCGGCCAGCCGATCTCGCCGGTGACCATCGTCGCCAATGGTGGCAAACAGCCCTACACCTTCGGCGTCGTGGGCAATCTTCCCGTCGGCGTCGGATTGGACCAGAACACAGGTCTGTTGTCGGGCTCTCCCCAGACCCATGGGACTTACAATTTCCAGCTGCGCGCTGCTGAAAGCTTCCGCCCGAACGCGCCCATCATCAGCGATCAGTACAGCATGTACGTGGCGCCTGCGCCCCTGGACATCGCTTCCTCATCGTCGATTGCGCGCCACTACGTGTTGGGGACACCGCTCGCAACGACCGCGGCACTGACCGCATCGGGCGGCACCGCGCCCTACAGCTACACGACCACAGGGACCATTCCGGCAGGTATGAGTCTGCTGCCGAACGGGACGCTTGCCGGCACCCCTGACACGGCCGACACCTATAACTTCGCGATCGTCGCAACCGACTCTAGCACGCCGGTGCGGACGGTCTCGATGGATCAAACGATAACCGTCCACCCAGGAATCGTTTTCGCCAACACGGTCCCGCCCTACGTCAATTCTGGCGAAACGCCCTCAGCCTTCTCCTTCACGGCCACTGGCGGCATGGGAGGGGCGACCTTCGCACTCTCGCAGGGATCGCTTCCGCCTGGGCTGACACTTCAGTCTAACGGCACCGTGGTTGGGACTGTCCAGCCCGGGACCGGCTCGGCAAGCTTCACTGTCAGAGCGACTGATTCTGAAGGCAACGCCAAGGACACCAATCCCTTGGCCGTCGGCTATGCCACTCCGATGGCCGTCGTTGCGGGCCCGCTGATCAAAGGCAAGGAGAACGATCTATTCAATCAACCGGTCGTCACTGGCGGCCGCGAGCC
>JAKFVZ010000787.1 GCA_021732965.1 Reyranella sp. | reverse complement strand
GAGCAGCGGATGGACCTTCTTCAGGTCCCAGTCGAGCGCGACCAGCGTGTCCCCCATCATGAACATGGGATGCCCCATGCCGCTCGACGTGTTGTTGTGCGGGTCGTACTTGGGTGCATCCTGCGAGCGGATGTTCACGAAGATTTGTGCAGAGGCCGGCATCGCGATCGCGCACCAACCCAGCACGAGCGCCAGCACGGCGCCTGTTGCTCCCTTGATCATGTCGCTTCCTCCCGCCGGTGTAATCCCGGCTGTGGGACGAGCCTATCCGGGGTTGAGCGAACCGCCAAGCGGCTCGACGGGCGCGGCGGGGTTTGCTTAAAGTCCGCCCATGCCCATCGAGTTCACGATCGACCACGCCAAGCGCTTCGTCCACGCCCGGGCCCTGGGCGTCATCACGCTGAAGGATATCGAGGACTTCGCCGACAAGGTCGTCGCGGAGGACGCCCTCACCTATCGCAAGCTGTTCGACGGCAGCCAGGGCGACGGGACCTACGACGACCATGACGTTATGGCGCTCGCCGCCCGGGCGGCGGCCTATGCGAGTCTTGCGAAAAGGGGCCCTCTCGCGATCATTCCACGCCCCGGCGCGGGAGCGGAACTCGCCAAGCGCTACGTCAATCTCGGCAAGTTCACGGGCGAGGCCCGCATCTTCAACTCGGTCGATGATGCCATGACCTGGCTCGAGTCTCAGCCGGACTCGCCCGCTCCCGAGGCCTGATCAGAGAACCGCGCTTTCGCGCTCGAGCCTGCGAAGCGCCGCCGGAACCTGGTCATCTTCGGCCGGCTGGTAGACCACGCTGAACAGGGTGCGTGCCTTTGCGAGCGCCTCGCCGAAGCCCTTCTGCTCGCTCTCGAACGAGTCGAATCCGCAGCGCAGCATGAACCCGATCTGATCCTGCAGTACGCCACCCGTCGCGCGCAGTTCACCGCGATAGCCAAGGCGGCCTCGCAGCAGGCGGGCCTGGCTGTAGGCGCGGCCGTCGCTGAACTTCGGGAAGTCGAGCACGATCAGGCGCAGGCGACCGACATGCGGCGCCAGGTCCTCGACCGGATCAGTGTTGGCCAGCGAGACCGCCGGCCATTCGGGGCGCGACTGCCACTCGCCGAACGGCAGGGCGACGTAGGATGCGGGCAGGCCTTCTTCGCTAAACAGCGGCATAGACTCTCTCCTTGAAAGGCTGGGCGCCGATGCGCCGGTAGGTATCGACGAAACGCTCGCCTTCCTGGCGGGCGTCGAGATAGGTGCCGACCAGGGCATCGACCGACTCCACCACCCTGTCGGCGGTGACGGCCGGCCCGAGGATCGTTCCGATCGCCGTCCTGCCGAAGTCGACGTCGCCGCCGAGGCTGATCTGGTAGAGCTCGACGCCGTTCTTATCGACGCCGAGGATGCCGATATGGCCGACATGGTGATGGCCGCAGGCGTTGATGCAGCCCGAGATCTTGATCTTGAGATCGCCGATGTCGTGCTGCCGCGCGAGGCTCGCGAAATGGTCCGATATGCGCTGCGCCACCGGGATCGAGCGCGCATTGGCCAGCGCGCAATAGTCGAGGCCCGGACAGGCGATGATGTCGGTGATCTTGCCGACATTGGCTTCGGCGAAGCCCAGCGTCTGCAGCGACCGATAGACCTGAGGCAGGTCATCGACCGCGACATGGGGGAAGATCAGGTTCTGTTCGTGGCTGACCCGCAATTCGGCCTGGCTGTAGGCCTCGGCGATGTCGGCGACGCCGTCCATCTGCGCAGCACTCGCGTCACCCGGCGGCGCGCCGGCCGGCTTCAGCGACGCGGTCACGATGGCGTAGCCCGGCACGCGATGCGGCGCGACGTTGGACTTGAGCCAGAGCGCGAAGTCCGGATCGGTGAGACGCTGCGCTTCGACCGGGCCCGAGATCGCCGGCCGCGCCGGCAGGTCCGGCGGCGCGAACTGGTGGGTGATCGCCTCGATCGTCCCGGCCGGCAGCGCCAGCGCGCCGTCGCGCATCGCGGCGTATTCGGCCTCGACTTCTTCGCGCATCTTTTCGACACCGACCTCGTGCACCAGGATCTTGATGCGCGCCTTGTAGATATTGTCGCGCCGGCCATAGCGATTGTAGACGCGCAGGGTCGCCTGCAGATAGGCGAGCAGCTCGCTCTTTGGCAGGAACTCGCGCAAGGTCTTGCCAATCATCGGGGTTCGGCCGAGGCCGCCGCCCACGATCACCTCGAAGCCCACCTCGCCCTGCTCGTTCCGCCACAGGCGCAGGCCGATGTCGTGCACGCGCACCGCGGCGCGGTCGTTGGGCGAGCCGGTGATGGCGATCTTGAACTTGCGCGGCAGGAAGGTGAACTCGGGATGCAGCGTCGACCACTGGCGCACGATCTCGGCCCAGATGCGCGGATCCTCGATCTCGTCGATCGCGGCGCCGGCGTAATGATCGGCCGTCACGTTGCGGATGCAGTTGCCGGACGTCTGCATCGCATGCATGTCGACTTCGGCCAGCGCCGCCAGGGCGTCGGGAGCGTCCTCCAGCCTGATCCAGTTGAGCTGCAGGTTCTGGCGCGTCGTGAAGTGGCCGTAGCCGCGATCGTACTTGCGGGAGATGTCGGCGAGCTTGCGGAGCTGACGCGAGGACAGCGTGCCGTAGGGGATGGCGATCCGCAGCATGTAGGCATGGAGCTGCAGGTAGAGGCCGTTGTGCAGGCGGAGCGGCTTGAACTGCTCCTCGGTCAGCTCGCCGGCCAGTCGGCGGCGCACCTGGTCGCGGAACTGGTCAACCCTCTCGGAGACCAG
>JAKFVZ010000618.1 GCA_021732965.1 Reyranella sp. | reverse complement strand
CGTCTACGACTGGGGCATCTACCGCTCGATGTTCCGCACGAAGAACGAGAAGTCGGTCGACATGACCTGCACCTCGCATCGCCAGCGCATCCATGCGATGGCGGCCGCGGCGAAGGGGCAGAATCTCGAAGTGGCGATCGTTCTGGGCGGGCCGACCATCGACAAGATCTCGGCGCTGGTCGGCGTCACCACCGACACCGACGATTTCGAGGTGCTGGGCGCCTTCTACGGCGCGCCGGCCAAGATGATCAAATGCGAGACCATCGACGTGATGGTGCCGGCGAACGCCGAGATCGTGCTCGAATGCGAGCTGATGGCGCTGGAAGGGCTGGTCTACGACGAGGGCCCGTACGGCGAGTTCACCGGCATGTACGGCGGCGGCATCAAGCACAATTATCGCCTCAAGGTGAAGGCGATGACCTACCGCAAGGGCGGCATCTTCCAGCACTGCACGATCGGCGGCCTGCACCCCTGGTACACCGACAACATGCTGCAGCTGCCGGCGATCGAGGCCGACCTGTTCAACGGGCTGAAGCAGGGCGGCATCGACGTGCGCGAGGTGCGCTGCCCGCTGGGCGGCCTGTCGAACATCGCCTATGCCAAGATCCATCCGCTGGGCGCAGGCGATTCCAAGCAGGCGCTGGGCATCATGCTGACCTGCTCCAAGCAGGGACTGCCGAAGATCGCCATGGTATTCGACACCGACGTCGACATCTGGGACGACCAGGCGGTGCTGGCCGCGATGGCCTATCGCTACATGCCGGACAAGGACACGGTGCGGCTCGACGGGCTCAACACCATGACCGTCGATCCCAAGAGCACGACGCTCGGCATCTCCTCGAAGATCGGCATGGACTGCACCGTGCCGCTGGGGCCGGAATGGAATCCCAACGAGTTCGTGCGCAGCACCGTCACGGATCTCGGCGATCCACCGGCCGGGCTGACGGTGATGACGGAAGAGGCGCTGACCAAGGATATGGAGTCGTTCATCCGCGCCGCGCCGCGCGCCTGGCACGACATCCTGAAACAGTATCACGGCCAGCCGTATCCGGTGCTCTACCGGGCCTTCGGCAACCTGCGGCACAAGCTCGGCCGCACCAACGATCCGCCCTGGTACCGCTACACCCTGTCCGACACGCCGTTCTCGTGGGAAGCGAAACCGCAGCCGCTGAACCATTCGGATCCGCGCCACATCAAGACCGGCGGCTGAGGCACTCCAGATGGCAGCCAGCGAGCCCGTGCGGCGCATGGTGGTCGGCATCACCGGCGCCTCGGGAACCGTCTACGGCATCCGCGTGCTGGAAGCATTGCGCGCCCTGAAGATCGAGAGCCATCTCGTGATCTCCAAGGCGGGCGACCAGACGCGCTCGCTCGAGACCGACATGTCGGCCGCCGAATTGCGGGCACTGGCCGACAAGGTCTATGCGCCGGGCGATATCGCGGCCTCGATTTCGAGCGGGTCGTTCCAGACGATGGGCATGATCGTGGCGCCGTGCTCGGTGCGGACCCTGAGCGAGATCGCGACGGGCGTGACGTCGAGCCTCGTCGCGCGCGCGGCCGACGTCTGCCTGAAGGAGCGTCGGCGAACCGTGCTGATGTTCCGCGAGACGCCGCTGCACGCCGGCCACATAAAGAGCATGCTGGCCGTCACCGAGATGGGCGCCATCGTCGCGGTGCCGTCGCCGGCTTTCTATACGCGGCCGAAGACCGTCGACGAGATCGTCACGCATTCGGTGGCGCGTGTGCTGGACCTGTTCGGTCTCGACACCAAGACCTTTCCGCGATGGACCGGCCCTTCCAGTGTCGAGAAGCCCGCAACCGCCAAGCGCAGGAACGCCAGATGATCACGCGACGACTGATGATCGCCGCCCTGCCGATGGCAGTCGCTGCCCCGGTGGCGTATGCCCAGCCGGCGACGGACGACGTTCGTGTCACCGAGTCGGCGCCCGCCGCCAATGCCCATATCGGCCGCAAGAGCAGCGCCTTCTTCGTGCGCTTCGACCGGCCGGTCGACCACGTCAAGTCGACGCTGGTCATCAAGCAAGGGGACAAGGTGATCGAGCGCCTTCACCCGCGCCTCGAATCGTCGCCGCAGGTCCTGTTCGCGTCGGCGCCGACCCTGCCGCCAGGCAACTACATGCTGCACTGGACCGTGATCACGCTTCAGGGAACGAAGGCGATCTCCGGCGACATCCCTTTCCAGGTCTCGGACCAGCAATAGGTCCGGCGTGCGATCCGCTCGCTCACGTCACCTTGAGGATCCGGCGCGCCACGAAGATCGCGAGGAACGCGACGGCCACGCCCAGCGCGGCCTCGACCACCCGGTCGACCAGGATCGGCGGCCACGGCGCGCCGCGGCTGAGGTTGCTCATGCCGATGGCGAGCGGGCAGAAGAAGAGCATGGCGGCGCCTGCGTTCCGCGACACGACGATCTGCGCGGTGGCCTGGCAGACGATGATGATCGCGATCAGGGCGAGATGACCTGGCTCGAACGAGAACAGGAAGGTCGCGATCGCCACGCCGCCCAGCGTGCCCAGCATGAGATGGATCGCACGGCGCCACACGTCCCTGGCGGCGAGGGCCGGCATCAGCGCGGCGACGGTGACGGCGGCCCAGAAGGGATGGCCGATGCCCAGGACAAGGGCCAGCACCCACGCCGCGAGCACACCGAGCGTGGCGGCCGCCAGCAGGACCAGATGCTGCCTATGATCGAGATCGGCGTAGCCCGAGCCAATGCGGCGTCGCCAGCCGTCAGGCTTCGGTTAGCCCGGCGGTGCGCCGATGCAGTG
>JAKFVZ010000622.1 GCA_021732965.1 Reyranella sp. | reverse complement strand
CAGGCCAGCTCGCTGACAATAACGCGGCGCGCGCGCTTGCCCGGATGCTGCCGATCACCATCGAGATGAGAGATCACCTCCGTCAGGAGAAGACCGGCAACCTGCCGTCGCCCCTGCCGGAGGTTTCGCGGCAGCAGAACTTCGCCGTCGGAACCCTGGGACTTTGGGGCCCCGATCACTTCGTGATCTACTATCGAAACGGCCGGGTCCCACAGCCAGGAATCGTGATGCTCGGCAACCTGTCCGGCGATGTCTCGATCTTTGACCGTCCCGGTACAATTACCGTTCGCATTGAGGCCCTGAACCCCTAAAGCACGGCGACCTCAAGTTTAACCGTAGCATGGACAATCGCGGCGGCCATGCGTGGTGGAATTGACGGATGCGCTCCACTCAAAATCAGGCGTTGTGTGCCCGGTTCAGCCGCTCGAAGCCTTCGGCCAGGTCCGTCTTCAGGTCTTCGACGTCTTCCAGGCCGATATGCACGCGCAGCAGCTGCTTGCCCTCGGGCCACGGCACGGCGGTGCGGTACTGGTCGGGATGGGCCGGGATCATGAGGCTCTCGTAACCGCCCCAGCTTGCGCCCATGCCGAAGATGTCCATGCCGTCGAGCATGGCGGCGACCGCCGGGCGCTTGATGCCGTCGCGCAGCGTGAACGAGAACAGGCCCGACGAACCCTTGAACTGCTTCTTCCAGTTCTCGTGGCCGGGGCAGTCCGGCAGGGCCGGGTGCAACACCTTGTCGACCTCGGGCCGGGTCTTCAGCCAGTTGGCGATCTCGAGGCCGCTCTTCTCGTGGTGGCGCAGGCGCACGCCCATGGTGCGCAGGCCGCGCAGGGCGAGGTAGCAATCGTCGGGCGCGGCGTGGAAGCCGAACGACTGGCAGGCTGTCTTCGCGATCTCGAACATCTCGCGCGTGGCACAGGAGATGATGCCCATCATCGCGTCCGAGTGACCGACGATGTACTTGGTTCCGGCGTGGATGGAGATATCGCAGCCGTGGTCGAACGGCTTGAAGTAGAGCGGCGTCGCCCAGGTATTGTCGATCATGACGGCCGCGCCGGCTTTCTTGGCGACGGCGGCCATGCCGTCGACGTCCTGTACCTCGAAGGTCTGCGAGCCCGGCGCCTCGAGATAGACGACCTTGGTGTTGGGCCGCATCAGCTTGGCGAGGCCTTCGCCGCCGATCATCGGATCGAAATAGGTGGTTTCGACTCCGAAGCCCTTCAGCGTGGTGTTGGCGAAGCGGCGCGCCGGACCGTAGGCATTGTCGGTCACCAGCATGTGGTCGCCGGTCTTCAGGAAGCCCACGATGGCGCCGGTGACGGCGGCCAGTCCCGACTGCACGGCGATGGAACGATGCGCGCCCTCGATGGCGGCGACGGCATCTTCCAGCGCCTTCTGCGTCGGCGTGCCGTTGCGTCCATAGCCGTATCCCTCGAACGGGATGCGGTTCTCGAACTTGTCCATCGTCGGCGAGAGGATCGTCGACGCGTGATAGACGGGCGGATTGACGATGCCGAAGTTGTTGTCCGGATCGCGGCCGGAGACGGCCAAAACGGTGTCGGGTCGGGTATAAGTTTTCTTAGAGGTCATGAATCAACTATGGCACAGGCTTCGAGCCGGCGGCCAGCAATAGACCTCAGGGGCCCGTCACGATCGGCGTGTCGGAGCGTCCACCCCATTCGGTCCAGGAGCCGTCATAGACCGCGGCCTCGGGTGCGCCGGTGAGATAGAGGCCGAGCGCGATCACGCAGGCGGTGACGCCGGAGCCGCAGCTTGCCGTGACCTTCTTCGAGGGATCGATACCGGAAGCCGCGATGCGAGCCGCGAGCTTGTCGGCCGGCAGCATCGTGCCGGTCGCCGCGTCAAGCAGCTCATTGTAGGGCAGGTTGAAGGCGCCCGGCATGTGGCCACCGCGCAGGCCGGCGCGCGGTTCGGGCACTTCACCGCGAAAGCGGTTGGCCGCACGCGCATCGACGATCTGCTCGCGCTTGCTGTCGATCAGGCCGAACACGTCGTCGACCGAGCGGACCAAGGCGTTGTTTAGGCGGGCGGTAAAGTGGCGCTCGCGCGGCGGCGTCGGATCGTCGGTGACGGGCCGTCCCTCGCTCATCCACTTGGGCAGGCCACCGTTCAGGATCGCCACGTCTTTGTAGCCCATGGCGCGGAACATCCACCACACGCGGCAGGCGCCGGTCATCGGCGTGGTGTCGTAGATCACGATCTTGTTGCCGTCGCCCAGGCCGAGCCTGCGGACGCGGGATGAGAATTTGTCGGGCGGCGGCAGCATGTGAGGCAGCGGGCTCGTCGTGTCCGCGATCTCGTCGATGTCGAAAAACACCGCGCCGGGAATGTGCTGCTGCGCGAACTCGGCCTTGGGATCGCGCTTCTGCGCCGGCAGGTAGAACGAGCCATCGACGACACGCACGTCGGGCGCATCGAGGCGGGCGGCCAGCCATTCGGTGCTGACGAGGGCGTCGGGCCTTGCGTATTCCATCGGGTGTTCCTCTTCGTTTCATGTTCCTCTCCCCCGCAGGGGGAGAGGCTAGGTGAGGGGGCTGATCGAAGCGTTGTTGCGCAACCCCCTCACCCAACCTCTCCCCCAATCGGGGGTGAGGAGCTTTGATTATTGAGCCAGCGCAATGATGAAGCGCCGGTTCATCTTTCCCTTGTTCTCGATCTTGGTGCACTCGATGCGGCCGATCTCGCCGGTGCGGGCGACATGGGTGCCGCCGCAGGCCTGCAGGTCGACGCCTTCGATCGCCAGGAGACGAACACGGCCCGCGCCCA
>JAKFVZ010000179.1 GCA_021732965.1 Reyranella sp. | reverse complement strand
CTCTATCCCGAGCAGGGCCTGAGCGACGCGCTGCTGTTCGTGCGCTTCGCCCGCGACCTGAAGCGGCGCGGCGCCACGGTCGTCGTGCTCTGCCAGGCGCTGCTGAAGGAATTGCTGCGCGCCGTCTACTATGTCGACGAGGTCGTGGCCGAGGGCGAGACGCTGCCGGCGTTCGACGTCCATGCCTCGATGGTGTCGCTGCCGCATCTCTGCAGGCCCGATTTCGCGACCCTGCCGGGCGCGCCGCCCTATCTCCGTGCGCCGCAGGAAAGCCGCATCAAGCTCGGCCGCCTCGACGCGGCGAAACTGCGCATCGGCATCTACTGGGCGGCGATGCCCGGCCAGGCACAGGACCGGCAGCGCTCGGTCCCGTTCGAGCAGTTCCTGGCGCTATCGGGCGATCCGGAATTGCTGATCTTCAGCCTGCAGGGCGGTGTCCATCAGAAGGACATCCAGACCTTCGGCGCGAGCGGGCTGGTGCACGATGTCGGCCGCGGCATCTTCGATTTCGCCGAGGCCGCCACGGCGCTCTCCCAACTCGACCTGCTGATCTCGATCGACGCGCCGGTTGCGCACCTCGCCGCGGCGATGGGTGTGAAGACCTGGGTGCTGCTGCCCGCGACCGCCGACTGGCGCTGGCAGCTCGGCGGCGCCGACGCCCCCTGGTATCCCTCGGCGCGCCTCTTCAAGCAGACGGTCGGCGGAAGCTGGAACGATGTCTTCGCCCATGTGCGGCGCGAACTCGACGGCTTGAAGAAGGTAGTCGCCTAGAGCGTAAGCGTCTTTCCGTCTCGAATTGACCCACGGACCTCATCCTGAGGAGCGCGCCGAAGGCGTGCGTCTCGAAGGATGAGCAACAAACGAGGTGCCTGTGCCCACCCTTCGAGACGCGGTCCTACGGACCGCTCCTCAGGGTGAGGTCGTTGTTGAAGAGCGAGGTGATTCTACCTTGTCCCGAACGGCGTTAGGCGCCGCAGCGCTTCGGCATCGTCGACATCGTCGAGCGTGTCGGCCAATGCCGTCGTGACGTGCGAGGGAATGCTGGCCAGCGTGTCGGCCAGCACCGTTGGTGTCGACCAGAGCACCTTGTCGAACAGCGTGCGCGGCAGCGGCCGCAAGCGTTTCGCGCCGACCAGCCAGAAGCCGCCGTCACGCGCCGGTCCGAAGACGAGATCGTGTTGCCCGAGCAGCGCGAAGGCACGCGCGATGTGATGAGCGCGCATCGCGGGAATGTCGCTACCGACCAGCACGATGGGGCCCGGCGGCAAGGTCTCGAAAGGCTGCTTCATGCGCCGGCCGAGATCGCCCTGTCGCTGCGGCCGCCGCCGCGACATCGGCACGAGGCGCCAGGCAGGATGGGCGAGTCCGGTGTCGGGCGTGACGAATAGCCAGACGATCCAGCGTGGATCTCGCGCCATGCGATCGATCTGTGCTGCGAGAATGCGGCGGTAGAAGCGGGCCGCTTCCCTCATGCCGATCTCCGCCCCGAGGCGGCGCTTCACGCGACCGGCCTGCGGGGCGCGCGCGAAGATGACGAGATGGCGCTTCGTCACCCGTACAGTCTCCGTAGGAAGTGGGGCGAGACACCGGCGAAGTAGAGCGCGAGGCAGCCCAGGTTGCGCAGCGGCCGGGCCAGCCAGCCATCGCGCTGGTAACGCGCGGGCGAGGTCAACGCATCGGCATCGAGCGCGACCAGATTGCGCCGGCCGATGCGGCGCACGAGGTCGACGTCCTCAATCAGCGGCAGGGCGCGAAAGCCCCCGAGACGCTCGTAGTGAGGACGCGCGATCAGCAGGCCCTGGTCGCCATAGGGGAGGCCGAAGGTCCGACAGCGCCACGCAGCGAGCCGTTCAACCCTTCGCGCGCGGGAGTCGGCCGTATCGAAGCGCAGCCGGAAGTAGCCGGCCCTGTCGTCGTTGGCGTGCGACGAGACGAAGTGCGCGATGATCGCATGGGTGGCGGAGTCGAGTCGTGTATCGGCGTGCAGGAACAGCAGCCATGGCGCGTCGCCCGCTGCGGCGCCCACGCGCAGTTGTCCGCCGCGTCCCGGCGGTGCGGTCACGATCCTCGCGCCGGCGTCGCGCGCGATCGCCACCGTATCGTCGCCGGAACCGCCGTCGCAGACGGTCGTCGAGATCGCGATGCCGGGAGGAGTGGGAAGCGCCGCCAGGGTCCGGCCGAGCGTGCGACCGGCGTTCAGTGTCGGGATGACGATGTCGAGTGTCGTCGTCACGCGCTGCAGGCGGCTCCGCCCAGCACGCAGAACTTCGCGCAATGCGGATGATTGAGGCGCACGGCCACGGCGCTCTCGGCCAGCGTCCCGCCCAGTTCGAACTGCGGATCGTAGGGCAGCAAGGTGCAGGCCACGACGGCGGGACGTTCGGCGCCCTTGCGTTTCACGACCATGCGCGCCGAGGCGCACATCACGCTGTCCGGCGACTTCTTCAGGATCCCCCAGCAGGCCGTCGTGATCTCGGGCACGTCGACGGTCGGGTCCATCTCCGGGAACAGGACCAGCGTCGCGGGATTGCGCGCATCGATGGGCACGCCCAGGCGCGCGAACAGCCGCGCGTAGCCCGAGCGCACCTCCTCGTCGGTCTCGTTCGAGAAGTGGCGGCCGGCGACGTGGACGTCGAAGCCCGCTTCGGCCAGCCAGACCAGCCCGTAGATCGTCGGCTTCCAGCTTCGGAGGCCGCGCTCTTTCTCATGAAGCGGTTTTTCGTGGTGATCGATCGAGACGCGGATCGTGAGATTGTCTCTTCCGTGGCGCGCCAGCAGGTCGAGCAGCGCCGG
>JAKFVZ010000301.1 GCA_021732965.1 Reyranella sp. | reverse complement strand
CCCTGCCGCTCCATCTGGAGGGGCGTGGGCACGCGGGCGGCCGGGAAGATCGTGCCGTCCTGCAGCAGCACGCCGCGCTCGTTGAACATCTCCGGGTTGACGTGCACCGTCACGCTGCCCCGGCCACGGCGCGCCGCGATGGCGTCCAGCGCAGCAGGCAGGGCGCCCATATGGTCCCAGTGACCGTGCGTCACGGCGATCTCCTCGACCTCGCCGAGATCGATCGCCATGTTGCGGCAATTGCGGATGAAGGCGGCGCCTTCGGTGCCGGTGTCGAACAGCAGCGTGTGACGCGTGTCGCCGACCCTCGTGCGGAGTCGCAGCCCGTAGCCGAGGTTGGCCACCAGAAGCGTTTCCCCGGAAATCTCCGCGGCGCCCGCCTTCAGGATGTTGGCCATCTCCGACATCGCGAAGGCGGGCTTGGTGGCATAGGTGTCGCTCACATTATCGCTGATGACGTCGACGGTCAGGCAATCGACGGCGGCTGGAACGGACATGGACGCCTCTCCGGTCAGGTGACTGAAGCGAGGGAGCGCGAGAGATAGCGGACGGTCTTGGCGCCGCCGTGTATGGCGGCGTGGCCGACTTCGACGAAGCCGAGCGCTTCATGGAATGCGTCGGAGGCCGGGTTGGGCGGATCGGAGTTCACCTCGCACACGATGCGATCGTGCCCGGCGCCGGCGGCGCATCGAAAGAGGTCTTCGTAGAGCAACTGCGCCAGCCCGCGCTTGCGCATCGCCGGATCGACCACGATGCGATCGACGTAGACGAAGCGGGAATGGCGGGCGCGGAACCAGAGGTAGTTCGGGCTGTCGTAGTCGGCACCCTCGTCGAATGCCATGAGGAAGGCGGCACCGTCGCCGACGCAGCGTGCATAAAAGGCCTGCCGCAGCAAATGGCCCAGCCGCTCGGGCGCCAGCCAGGAGAGTTCGATCGCGTGCGCGTTGTTGAGCGCGAGGATCGCGGCCTCGTCCCGGGCCGCGACCGGACGCGGCGCGGTCAGGCGCGGGTCCCCTTCAGGAACTCGATCAGCAGCCGGCTCACTTCGGCGGCCTGCTCCTGCTGCACCCAGTGGCCGGCGCCCTCGACCATGTGGATTTCCTTCATGTTGGTGCAGGCGCTCTTCTGCATCTTCTCGAGCGCGCCGGGCGACTGGTAGTTGCCCCAGTCGCTCTTGCCCGAGATGAAGGTCGAGGGCTGGTCGATGGTGCGGCCGGTGAAGATCTCCAGTTCCGGCGTCACCCGGCCGCTGGTGCGGGCGCGGTACCAGTTGAGGCCGCCCTGGAAGCCGGTGCGCTCGTATTCGCCGACATAGACCGCGAGCTCGTCGTCGGTGAGCCACTTGGCGGCGGCGATCTCTGCCGCCGTCGGCATTTCCTTGGCGACCGTCTCGGCCATGCCTTCGGCAAGGTCCATGATGTAGTAGGTCGGCATCTTCGCCAGTTCCTCGGCGGTCCAGCCCTTCAGCTCGTACGGCTTGTTCGCCTTCCAGTCGGCGCTCTTGTAGTGATAGTAGGCGCGCAGGAAATTATGCAGGCCCTGCTTGGCGTGCCACTGCTCCTCGTTGGCTTCGCGTGTCGACTGGTACCACTGGTAATGCTTGCGCGGCCGTGGCAGCGCCGCCATCGCTGCATGGACGTCAGGCGCCTTGCCGGGAGCAGGCTTGCCGGCGGTGTCGAACGGCACGGAAGACGGCCCCGGGAAGGGTGCGCTCATCAGCACCATGCGCTTGAAGATGTCGGGCCGCACCAACGAAGCATAGGAGGCGACCGATGAGCCGAAATCGTGACCGACAGCCGCCTCGGCGGTGCGATGACCCAGCGCGTAGAGCACACCGATCGCGTCGCGCAGCAGGTTGGTGAAGCGGAAGCCGATCTGGTCGGCATCGAAGTCGGCGTCCCAGCCGGTCGTGCGGCCATAGCCGCGCAGGTCGGGCGCGATGACGTGATAGCCGGCATCGGCCAGCGCCGGCATCACCTTGCGCCAGCTGTAGGCGACCTCGGGAAAGCCATGGAAGAGCATCACCGCGGGGCTTCCCTTTTTATCGAAGCCCGCCTCGAGCACATGGATGTCGAGGCCGTTGATGCCGGGAAGGATGCGGGCGCGAACGCCGGCGGGGAGGACGGAAGCGGGAAGCGGTTGCATGGAACGAGTCTAGCGTACCGCGGCCAAAATGGCAGTTCGCCGCTCAATCGGTTGCGATCCACGGTCCGCACTGCGAGCAGCAGCGACTATCGCTGAAAGCCATGTTCGCGTTCGAAACCGAGACCCAGCAGAGGCCGGTTGCCGGGAAACGGGCCGCGAAAAAATTCAACCAAATGGTTGAACGATGTCGGTGACTCGTTTATATTCAACCACATGGTTGAACAAAGAACCGATGGCCTCGACCGCGTCTTCCACGCTCTATCCGATCCCACGCGCCGCGCGATGCTGCGACGTCTGGCGGAAAGCGAGCGAAGCGTCGGCGAACTGGCCGAGCCGTTCGACATGTCGTTTGCCGCCGCGGCCAAACACGTGAAGGTGCTGGAGGGGGCCGGTCTTCTGAAGCGCACGATCGAGGGCCGCACCCATCGTTGCCGCATCGAGGCAGGCCCGCTCCTCGATGCCGACCGGTGGATCGCCGACTACCAGCGCTTCTGGACGGGACGTCTCGACGCCCTGGAAGCGGCGCTGTCGAGCCATGCGAGAAAGACGAGGAGCCACAAATGACAGACACGAAGAAGCATGGGCGTCTCATCGCCCCGGCCGAGGTGCGCTTCGAACGCCTGCTGCCCGGACCAATCGAGACGGTCTGGG
>JAKFVZ010000693.1 GCA_021732965.1 Reyranella sp. | reverse complement strand
GTCCTATTGGGTTTCGTGGTCGCCGGAATGCCGGAGCCATCGACGCCGATTCCGTTGGGGTACTTGACCCGCTCGACTTCTGGGAGCCGCTTCGCCCTCAGGCGGGCGGTGTGATCCTCGAACCGGTGGAGTTCTATATACTCGCCTCCTATGAGGCGATGTGCGTTCCGGCGGGCTTCGCAGCTGAGATGGTCGCCTTCGATGCCGGCATCGCAGAAGCACGTGTCCATGCCGCAGGCTTTATGGATTGCGGATTTGGCGTCGAAGCGCCGAGCCGGGCGGTCCTCGAAGTTCGGCCCCACGATGTTCCATTTCTGCTGACGCACCGCCAGACCATATGCCGGATCGTCTATGAGCGGATGGCCAGTGCGTCGACCCGTCTCTACGGATCAGGCAACAACTATCAGGGCCAGGGACTGCGCCTGTCGAAGGCGTTCCTGCCCTGGCCGGCACCGCAGGTTGAGGCGATCCCGAAGCAGCCGTCCTGGCGCAGCCGGTTCGGCCTGAAGCCTCGGGCAAGCGCGCTTTCCTGATGAGGGCAAATCAGGCGACGCGCCCGACCATCGCGCGCCGCCTGATCGCGATCTCGGCGTCGATCTCGGCGCGTTCGCTCCTGACACTGTCGAGCTGGCCAGACAGCGCGCGTTCGTCTTCGGCGATCATGGCGCGCCTGCTTTCCAGAGCCGCTATGCGAGCCAGCGTCAGGAGCCGCTCGCTGCCGGCAATGAATGCCTGGGCCGCGAGCTGCACAGCTTCGGCGATCGCCATCCATTCAGCGCGGCGCGGTCGCGCACCGTCCTGCGTCGTCACGAGCGGTCGCGCATCGCAGACCAGTTCGTGCCTTCCGCTTTCCAGACGATAAGCGAGGCTCATGGATATGACGGCCGGGACACCGGCAATGCAGGGCGGTCGGAGAGACGCAGCTGAAACGCGCACCAGCTCGGGTCGCGTGAAGTCGACCTCCACCATGCCGCATCCGCAGTCGATCAGGGCGTTGGTGGTGCGGTGCTGGTTGAACGGAATGATCACGCTCGCCTCCTCTTCTCGAATCTGCTTCTAAAGCTCATTCCTTGAAAATTGAACGGAAAGGTTACTGTATCCTTAATTCCGCCCCCGCCTGACGTATTATTCCTTGTGAGCGCGGATGGATTGATGGCCGCGAATTACGCCGTCCACCTCGGATTTGATGGATAACATCGTCATTCCATTGACGCCCCGGAGCTATTGTCCTCAATTCGCTCCGACACTCGATTCGATCGGAATCCACATGCGTATGTCCACAGTTTTGAAGACCATCGCCCTCGCCGGCTCCCTCGCGCTGACGGCGCCTCTCGGCGCCACCGCGGCAGGCCCTTTCGAAGGGCTTGAGTTCGAGCAGGCCTTGCGTAAGTGGATCGATGCCAATCCCGACGTTCTTTTGCGCTCGATCAACGCTTACGTCGCCAAGGAGAAGGAGCGCGAGACGCAGGTCTCCGATGACATCGTCCTGAAGCTCGAATCCGAGCTTGCCGACCCCGGCAAATGGACGCCAGTGCTCGGATCGCTGAACGGCTCCGTCGTCCTGGTCGAAGTCATCGATGCAAACTGCGTCTTCTGCCGGCGCATGGAAGACGACATCGCGCGTCTGATCGCGAAGAATCCTGACCTCAAGGTCGTCCGTCGATATGTCCCATTCCTGTCGCCGTCCTCGGACTATGCGGCGCGCATGGCGACAATGGTCTGGCGGCGCCACCAGGGGCGCTATGGCGAGTTTGATCGTCTGCTCATGGGCCAAAAGCAGTCGCTGACGACCGAGTCGATCGATCGCATTGCCACCACCGTCGTCGGTCAGGATGCGATGCTGGCGCTCAAGAGCGAGATCTCGTCTGGCGCCACACGTGCCGAGCTCGATGGCGTGATTTCCAGTGGCCTGGAGCTGACCCACCGCGGCAAGATCAACGGCACGCCGTTCGTGATGGTGGTCGGCGCCGGGCGCGATGGGCTGTTCCGCGGTGCCGTTTCGGCTGACCGGATCCAGGTTGCCATCGACAAGGCACGCGGCGCGCCCGGTAAGTGACGGACACGATGGACGACCGCATCGAGTCCACTGAAGCCGAGCTTGCATCCGCCGAAACCGACCTGGTTACCGAGGATGCGGCGCCGATCGTGGCTGTCGATGGTATCGCCCCCTCGGCGCGGCGCAGGCCTCTGCGGTTTGATCGTCTTCAGATCGACGGCTTCAAAAGCTTCGCCGATCGGGCCGAGATCCCGATCGAGCCTGGCATCACCGGCGTTGTCGGGCCCAACGGCTGCGGTAAGTCCAACCTTCTTGAATCGCTGCGCTGGGCATTGGGTGAAACCTCGGCTCGCCGGATGCGCGGCGAGGGGATGGACGACGTCATCTTTGCCGGCAGCGAGAGACGCAGCGCCCGATCGGTCGCCGAGGTCGTCATCGTCCTCGACAACCGGAGGCGCACCGCAACGCCCGAGTTCAATGACGCAGACATCCTGGAGGTGTCACGCCGCATCGATCGGGGCCAGGGCACGAGCTATCGCGTCAACGGGCGCCCGGCGAGGCAGCGCGACGTTCAGGTCCTGTTTCAGGACAACGCCGCAGGCGCATCTTCTCCAGCTATCGTCAGTCAGGGGCGCGTCAACAAGCTCATCCAGGACAAGCCGGCAGACCGGCGCATTGTCCTCGAGGAGGCCGCTGGCGTGTCGGGCCTGTCATCCAGGCGCCACGAGGCAGATCTCAAAGTTCGCCAGACGGAGCAGAACCTCCTGCGCGCCGACGACGCGATCGCCAAGTCCGGCGAAGTCGTCGCT
>JAKFVZ010000758.1 GCA_021732965.1 Reyranella sp. | reverse complement strand
CGGTGCGCAGAAGGCGCTGGGCATCACGCCCGATCTCTGCATCCAGGCCAAGATCGTGGCCGGCGGCCTGCCGGGCGGCGCGGTGTCGGGCAAACGCGAGATCATGGACCGCATCGATCACGCCGCGACCGCGGCCCGCAAGATCGAGCGCATCCTCCATCCCGGCACCTTCAACGCCAACCCGCTGTCGGCCGCCGCCGCCGTCACTGCACTTTCGCTGGTGCGCGACGAGAACCTCGCGGAGAAGGCCAACAAGACCGCGGCCGAACTGCGCGCGGCACTGACCGAGGTGCTGGTGCAGGAAGGTGTGCCGTGGGGCATCTACGGCCAGAGCTCGACCTTCCTGATCTATCCCAATCCGTTCGGCGACCCGATCGATCCCGCGACCTTCGATCCGCTGAAGGTGCCGATCGAGAAGCTCAAGGGCGCGCGCGGCGCCGGTCCGCTCACCGGCAAGATCCGCATGGGCCTGATGACCCACGGTGTCGACGTCATGGGCGCCCCCGGTGGCTTCGTCTCCGCGACGCACGGTGGCGCGGAGATCGAGAAGACGGTCCACGCGCTGCGCCAGACGGTGCGTGCGCTCAAAGCCGAACGCGAAGTGAAGGCGGCTTAATCTCTTTCTCCTCCCCCGTCATACGGGGGAGGCCGGGAGGGGGAGAGCAACAACAAGAAAAGCATTTCGAGAAAGAAACGACCATGTACGGAATGACCAAGCCCGTCCGCGCGACGGAGTTCACGCGGTTGCCGGAGAAGTTCCGCAAGCCGGCGCGGACGGCGTGGGGCGACACCAACGCCGTGGGGCAGCTGCTCGATTCCTTCCTCGAGGGGCCGAGCTTCGATCGCGACGGCAATCTCTACGTCACCGACATTCCGTTCGGGCGGATCTTCCGGATCAGCCCGGCCGGCGAGTGGACGCTGGTGAGCGAGTATGACGGTTGGCCGAACGGGCTGAAGATCCACAAGGACGGCCGCATCTTCATCACCGACTACAAGCGCGGCATCGTCCTGCTCGATCCCGCGACCGGCAAGGTGACGCCGCTTCTCGAGACGCGCGGCTCGGAGAGCTTCAAGGGCGTCAACGACCTGTTCTTTGCCGCCAACGGCGACCTCTATTTCACCGACCAGGGCCAGACCGGCCTGCACGACCCGACCGGCCGCGTCTATCGCTACGACACGGCGGGCAAGCTCACGATGCTGGTGAACACGGTGCCGAGCCCCAACGGGCTGGTGATGAACAAGGCCGAGACGGTGCTCTATGTCGGCGTAACCCGCGGCAACGCGGTGTGGCGCCTGCCGCTGATGGAGGACGGCACGGCCAGCAAGGTCGGCCTGTTCATCCAGATGAGCGGCGGTCATGCCGGTCCCGACGGCATGGCGCTGGACGACGAAGGGGGCTTGGTGATCGCCCATCCCAGCACCACGGCGTGGCGCTTCGATGCGCTGGGCCGGCCGACGCATCACGTCGATTGCGGCGACGACATCTACTGCACGAACGTCGCTTTCTCCGGCCGGGACCTCTACGTCGTGGTGTCACGCCGCAGCGAGAAGATCGCGGCCGGCACCATCCTCAAGGCGACCATGCCGGTCGCCGGCAAACCCATGTTCAGCCACGCCTGATGCTCACCATCGGCAAGCTCGAACCGGCCGACCGCGCGCAGTGGGAGTTGCTGTTCCGCGCCTATATGGATTTCTACGAACGCACGCTGCCGCAGGCGATGTACGACCGCGCCTGGGCTGAGTTCGCGAAGGATACGCGCATGCACGCGCTGGGTGCGCGTCTCGACGGACGGCTGGTCGGCATCACGCACTTCCTGGTCCATGCCAACACATCGTCGGACGACGTCTGCTACCTGCAGGACCTGTTCACCGAGGCCGAAGTGCGCGGCAAGGGCGTGGCCCGTGCGCTGATCCAGGCGGTTGCCGACTGGGCGAAGGCACGGGGCTGCCCGCGCCTCTACTGGCAGACCCAAGCCAGCAACGCGACCGCGCGGCTCCTCTACGACAGGATGGCCATGAACCGCGGGTTCATCCGCTACGATATCGAGCTCGGCTAGTGCGCAACCAAATAACCTCATCCTGAGGAGGCGCGCAGCGCCGTCTCGAAGGATGGGCAACGGAGGTGGTGCGCGTGCCCATCCTTCGAGACGCTGCCCGCCGGGCCGCTCCTCAGGATGAGGTCAGTTGGTTCGGGCGACGGAAAGTCTAACGCTTGCCCTTGCCGATGTAGGCCACCGCCTCGATCTCGACGAGGATCTCCGGTGCAGCCAGGGCGCTCACCTCGACCAGGGTCGAGGCGGGGAAGTCGCCGGTGAAGAACTCGCGGCGGGCCTGCCACACCTTGGTGTTGTTGGCGATCTCGGTGAGGAAGATGGTGATCTTCACCACGTCGGACATCGCGCCGCCGGCGGCTTCGACCAGCGACTTGATCTTGCCGAAGATCACCTTGGCCTGGGCGTACTCGTCCATCGATGCCAGCGCCTTCGGGTCGGCGCTGCGCGCGGTCATGCCGGAGACATAGGCGACGCCATCGACCACGAGGCAGTTCGACCAGCGCTCGGCCGGCGGTTCGGCGACGTCGGGCGAGATCACTCGGCGGATGGTCATGGCATATCCTCTCTTTCTTGTACGGCTTTAGCCGGGCGTGGCCCCTGAAGCCTTCACGACCGGCGTCCATTTGTCGATCTCGCCCTGGATGAAGCGCGTCACCTCCGCCGGCGTCATGGTGCTTCCCGCGGCGCCGATTTCCTCCCAGCGCTTGATGACGGCCGGTTCCTTCAGCACGGCCTGCATCTCGGTCGCGAGGCGG
>JAKFVZ010000420.1 GCA_021732965.1 Reyranella sp. | reverse complement strand
CAAGGATTACCTCACCCGCAATATCGCCCACCACTGCGCCGAGATGCAGAAGTTCAACTCGCTGTCGACGCAAAACGACGTGGCAATCGAGGACCTCTAATATGCGATCGAGCAGCTGCAGGCCGAGCAGGCTCCCAAGCCCTGATCGGGCTGCAGCTGATCCTCAGATGCCCAGATCGGCGAGGGATTCGTCGGTGTCCTGGCCGGCTACGAGCGTCTCCCCGACATGACGTGGGAATAGGCCGGCCGCGACGCTGGTCTCGATGACGCTGGCCCACCCGTAGCCCGCAGCTCGAATGTCGAAGAGGTCGTTGCGAAAGCGGTTGTGGTAGTCCGTGCGGACGTCGCTGGCGACCGCTTCTGCAAAGACCTGCAGCTTCGATGCGACATCGGTCCAGTCGGCTCCGTAGACCCAGGCCGCCTGCAACGCCGCATCGGACGTCAGGGTGTCGGTATGGCCGCAACCATTGAGCCTGGCCTCGCGGCGGATCGCCCAGACAGCGTTGGTCAGGGCCTGCACCGTGGCCGGAACGGTCTCCAGGGACAGGAACCGCTCGTCTGCTTTCTCGACCCGCATCTTGGAAAGCTTCGGCTTCTTGGTCGCACCAAGAGCGCGCGCGACGGCTTCGGCCTCTTCGCGCTGGTCGATGCGGACCCGCAGGCCGGGGATCTCCTTGCTCGACAGTCCTCGTGCGTAGTCGAGCACCGCGCGGCCCTGATCGAGCCCGATGACCCAGCTGGGCTCGGGATCCTTGCGCCAGAGTGCACCTGCGAAATCGCACAGGCTCTCGGCGACGCGGCCGACGCGGGCTTTCTGAAGCGGACGTCCGTCGACTTCCAGGGACGTGATGGCGATCATCACATCGGCCTCGGGCAGCAGCAACTCGCCATTGCGGCTGTAGGGCTTCGGCACCGGCCAGTATTTGGCTCGCCTGCTCGCCTCAGGGTCGGCCAGACCGGCAACAGTCAGCGGGCGCCCCTGACCATCCTGTAGCGGCCTCCACAGTGAGCCCTCATGACCAGGAATCGCCCGCCTGACCGTCTCCTTCTGGCGCGGTGCGCGATCGGTGGTGAAACGCTCATAGGAGGTTACGAGGGCTTCGGGCTCGGACAGAGCCTGGGCTTCGCGGATCGAGATCGGCGTCGACAGCCGCATCCAGAGCCATTTATGGGTGCGCTGACCGCGTCCCTTGCCCTTGATGCCGGCGGCATGTTCGACCCAGGCGACTTTCTGCGACATTGGGATACCCGTTGATTCACTCCCCTCATGCTATGGCCGGGTTGCGAAAGTCAGGAGCTTCTGATGGTCCATTGCGACTTTCGCCTGCCGGCGGAATGGTAGCCTCGCCTTACAGTGGGAGTGCAGCATGAAGCGCGATTTCAGGGGAGACGTCGGATCGCTTCAGATCCAGACGCCGAAAGGGATGGTCGATGTCCTCCCGAACTCCGCGCACTCGGCCTACGTCAAGGTCGAGGGAACGGTGACGATCCGCGGCATCGCTCTCAACGCATCCTGCGGCTTCGAGATCAAGAACGGCGAAATCCTGTCGCACTATGAGAGCGGGCCCAACAGCGCGTTCAGGTTCAAGGCCAATCGCCATGGCCAGTTCATGGTCGAGGCTCCTGATGGCGCGACACGCGAGCTCATGGAGATCATGCGCGGCGCCGTCAAAACGGCATTCGAAACCGAGCCGGGCCGCTTCGCTGAAGCCGGCCTCATCTACGCATCGAACACCATCTTCCGCCTCGACCAAGATATCGCCAAGGCGGAGAAGGCCCTCCGTGATCTGATTCAGCTGCGCACCGCTGCGCTCACCGAGGAACAGGAAATGGAGCGTCTCGTCGAGCTCCACGCCACCAGGCCGGCTCCGACGCTCTAGGCATGGAGCAGGCACGCTGCTTTGTGCCTTTCATGCGCCACGGCGACAGTTCTCCGAGATGTACCGGAGGATCCCATGGACCGCATGTTCGTCATCAAGAGCTTCGCCCGTCAGGACGACCCTCGGCTGAAATCGGCAATCGCGCGCGAGCGCATCATGGTCCTCGACGACGGCATCATCGACGGCACCTATCCGGTCGGGCCCTCTTACGGGACCAAGGGGTATAGCGGTCCGGAAGCAGCAAGCGCGGCCGCAGAAGCGGCCATCGAAGCGCTGCGGCGTCTCCATGAGCCCAACCAGGAGCGCACGCGAGGGTTTCTCACCACGGAAGGTCTGATCCGGACCTGGTCGCAGACGCCTCGCGAGGATCGCAACAACATCCGCGCCATCGAGATCGTCGCTTCTGGCGACGGCTTCATCTGGGCGCGCGCCGCCACGGATGCCGAGCGGATCGCTCAGCGTTCCGAGCTCGGCCTTGCCGCGGATGACGCATGCGACTTCGTCGTTCTGCGGCGGGAACAGGGACGGTCGATCGAGGCTGTCGCCAAGGTGTCAGACGACGAGGTGATCTCGATGAAGGGGATCTCTGGCGAGCCGAGCCCGGCTGCCGTGGCAGCACTCGAAGCCAAGCTTCAGCCTCAGATGGCCATGTCCTGCTGACAGCTAAATCCAGCGCGAACACCCAGACCGGCGAGCCCATGGCTTCGCCGGTTTTTTTGTTGCGGATTACGCCGGCCAACCTGCCGTGATCACTCTCCTGGGCGAAGGATGTCATAGCCGTCCTCATGACCGCACCAGCGGCAGGTGATGATAACGAAACCGGCCCAGTCTTCGCGCTTGATTGCCGATTTCCGATTGCATGATGGGCATGCCGACTGAACGGCCGCAGCCATCATTGCCTTGCTGACTGCAGTCCGTTGCCTGCGCTTGTAG
>JAKFVZ010000638.1 GCA_021732965.1 Reyranella sp. | reverse complement strand
GGTGATGCCTACATCACCAACGATCCGTGGAAGGGCACCGGCCATCTCTACGACATCGTCGTCACCTCGCCCGCCTTCCACAACGGCAAGCTGGTGGCGCTGTTCTCCTGCACCACGCACGTCGTCGACATCGGCGGTCTCGGCCAGTCGCCCGACGGGCGGCAGGTCTTCCACGAAGGCCTGTTCCTGCCGCTGCTGCCGCTGATGCGCGAGGGCGTGATCGACGAGAGCGTCATGCGCATCGTGCGCGCCAACGTGCGCGAACCGGTGCAGGTCGAGGGCGACATCCACGCTCTGGTCGGCTGCAACGGCATCGGCGAGAAGCGGCTCTCCGACATGATGTCCGAGCACGGCATCGACAATCTCGACGAACTGGGCACGCACATCATCGAGAAGAGCCGCGCCGGCATGATCGCGGCGATCTCGAAGCTGCCGCGCGGCACCTGGAAGGGCCATATGCGGATCGACGGCTACGATGCGCCGATCGACCTGCATGCCGCCGTCACGATTCACGCCGATCACATCGCCGTCGACTATGCCGGCACCTCCGGCTCGTCGATCTACGGCATCAATTCGCCGATGTGCTACACCGAGGCCTATACCGCCTTCGGCATCAAGTGCGTCGTGGCGCCGACCATCCCGAACAATGCCGGCACGCTCGACTCGATCCTCGTCACGGCGCCAGAGAACACCATCGTCAACGCGCTGTATCCAGCGGCGGTGAACGCGCGCAGCACGATCGGCCACATGCTGCCCGACGTCTGCTTCGACGCGCTGCATCAGGTGATCCCGGGCCAGGTGCCGGCCGAGGGCACGTCCAATCTCTGGAACCTGAAGCTCGGCGCCGGCCACGGCATGACGGGCACCATCGGCAACAGCCGGCCCTTCATGGTGACGACCTTCCATTCCGGCGGCACCGGCGCGCGGCCGACGCTCGACGGCCTCTCGGCGACGCCGTTTCCGTCGGGCGTGCGCAACGTGCCGGTCGAGATCACCGAGACCATCGCCCCCGTGGTCGTGTGGAAGAAGGAGTACCGCCAGGATTCCGGCGGCGCCGGTCAGCAGCGCGGCGGCCTCGGCCAGGTGATGGAAGTCGAGCATCGCGAAGGCGCGCCCTTCGGCATCTTCGCCACCTTCGAGCGGGTCAAGTATCCCGCCCGTGGCCGCGACGGCGGCAAGGCGGGCGGCAACGGCCGGCTCTCGCTCGCTTCGGGCCAGGAGCTGAAGGCCAAGGGCTTCCAGACCATCCCCGCCGGCGAGCGTCTCGTGGTCGAGATGCCCGGTGGCGGTGGTTACGGCGATCCCGCGAAGCGCGACCCCGAAGCCGTCAAACGCGACATCAAGCTCGGCCTGGTCAGCCAGGAAGCCGCGAAGGCGGCATACGGCGTCGAGGGCGATTAGAGCACGCCACTCGCAGTTGGAGCGCGCCACTCCAGTGGCGCTCTTCCGAGTCCGATGCGCCACTGGAGTGGCGCGCTCCAATGAAAACGCCGGAGGTTTGACCCTCCGGCGTTTGTGTTTCCGGCGAGATCCGGCCGCCCGTTAGAAACTCTTGTTCGCCTCCGGGCGGTGCTTGTTGCGCAGCTTGAAGTCCTGCCGATCCGCCTTGCGCGGCGCGCGCACCCAGACCTCGCGGTTGGGATGCAGGCCGCCGCCGCGCGTCGCCGGCACCGCGCTGGTGCGGGCGCGATGGAGCAGGCGCGTATCGGCGGTGCCGCAATTGGGATGAAGGCCGCCGTTGGCCGCGACGATCTTGTCCCACGCCGCCTTGCGCTTGGCGTAGGTGGCGGAGTCGGCAAGCTGGGTGCAGTTCAGCTCGTTGATATTGAGGTCGGCCACGATCTCGTCGCCCTCCTCGACCAGCCCGATCGGGCCGCCGATCGCCGCTTCGGGACCGACATGGCCGATCACGAGGCCGACCGAACCGCCCGAGAAGCGCGCGTCGGTCATCAGGGCCACGACGATGTTGCGCTCGCGGCACAGCGTCGTGATGCGCGAGGTCGGGTCGAGCATTTCCGGCATGCCCGGCGCGCCGCTCGGTCCCTCGTAGCGCACGATGATCATGTCGTGGTTCTGGAACGTGTCCGGCGTCTCGTCGAGCGCCTTTAGCAGGCCCGCCTCGCCCTCTAACACGCGGGCGCGACCGCGGAACAGGTTGTCCTCGAGGCCGCCCTCGACACCCGCGAGCTTCAGGATCGCGGAGAAGTCCGGCGACAGGTTGCCGCCCAGCATGCGCAGTCCGCCGGTCGGCTTGTAGGGCTTCTCGACCGGATAGATCACGCGGCCGTCGGCCTTCTTCGCGCCCAGCCGCTCCACCTGCTGCGCCAGCGTCTCGCCGGTGCAGGTCAGCACGTTGCCGTTCAGCAGGCCGGCGTCGAGCAGCTCGCGCACGATCACCTGCACGCCCCCGACTTCGTCGATGTCGACCATCGAGTACTTGCCATAGGGACGCGCGTCGGTGAGCACCGGCACGACGTGCTGCGAGAGGTAGTTGAATTCCTCCGGCGTCATGACGTCCTTCCAGAAGTCGGCGAAGCCGGCCGCGCGCGCGATCTCCGGTGCGTGCAGCACGACGTTCGTCGAGCCGCCGATCGCCATCGAGACGATCACCGCGTTGCGGATCGAATCGCGCACGACGATGTCGCGCGGCTTCAGGTCCTTCGCGATCAGGTTGGCCAGCAGATCGACCAGCTCGCCTGCGAACTGGCCGGTACGGCGCGGATCGTCGGACGGCGGCGCCACCATGTGCAGCGGCTGCATGCCGACCACGCCGATGAAGGTCTGCATGGTGTTGTAGGTGAACATGCCGCCGCAGCTGCC
>JAKFVZ010000169.1 GCA_021732965.1 Reyranella sp. | reverse complement strand
TTCCGGTGCGCTGCGATTGCTGTTCGTCCTCGTCGGCAGACAGCATCTGCGCCTGCGATTGAGCGAAGATATGGACGACGGACGGTGCGCTTCGTCGAAACAATGCGATCGTCTCGGCTTCGACTGCGGCAATGGCCGTGCCCTGCCTGGCGCTGCCGCTGATCGTGACCGCGGGGCCTATGGTGGTGCCGGGCAACCAGAAAAGAAGCCCCGCTCCAACCAGAGCGGCAACGCCCAAGCCGGTCCATATCATGCGTGTCATGGCAGGGTCCTCATGCAAGCAGCCTCCAAAGCATCTCCAGCACTTGAGCGCCAAACAGCACCAGCACTCCAGTCCAGACAATCGCGACGAGTGACATGCCCAGGGCCAAGAGCACGGCAACGCCGTCGCGTTCGAGCAAAGCTAGAGCGAGCATCGCGAGCGCCACGACCGGCAGCACGTTGCCCAGGGGGATGGGTAGAGTGATGATCACCGCCATGGCGAGGATGGCTATGCCGAGGACGGGACGGGCGACGCGCCCGCTCAGCATCATCCAACGCCGGGGCGACAGCCGGCGCTCGAAGCGCTCGAGCCAAGGAACAATGCGCGCGATCGCAGCGGCGACAAAACGCGTGGGCAGGTTGCGTTGTCGGAGCCAGCCTGGCAACCAGACCCGTCTCGCGCCAGCGATAACCTGGACGGCGACGAGCGCGAGGCACGAGCCCAGAACCATGCCGACCGGCCCGGGAATCGGGATGATCGCTGGAATCGTCAGGATCAGCAGAATCAGGCCAAGGCTGGAGGAGCCGAGTTTATCGACAACGTCTCCGATCGAGACTTGGGGCTGGGGCGCGATAGCCTGCGCCAGCAGGACCAGGCGTTGTGATGCGACGCCACCGACCGATTGGCCGATGGCGTCGCTTGCAAAGGGCTCGACGTCGGCGCCATGGCGGGCCGCGCCGGGATGACTGCTTTCCGCCAATCGCGCGCGAGAGGCACGGTTCAGTCGGAACTGAGCGAGCCAGGCGACGTAGCGCGGAGAGTCGCCCAAGCGCACCTGTCTTTCTTTGGCGCGCGCCGCCGCAGACCTTTCGTCATTGTCCATCGAGACCCTCTTTGGCGAGGGTCGAGGGGCCTGGCTGCCGCGTCTTGATCAGGCTCCAGACGATGCCAGCGGCGATGATGCCGAAGGTGACGCCAAGCGAGATCGCGGCCGGGAACTTCTCAAGTCCGAGCAGGTCGGCGACGAAGATTTTCGAGCCGATGAAGATCAGCACGATCGCGAGCGCGGGCTTCAGGTAGCGGAAGCGGTCGATGACGGCCGCCAGCGCGAAATAGAGAGCCCGCAGGCCCAGGATCGCGAAGATGTTGGAGGTGTAGACGATGAACGGGTCGGTGGTGATGGCGAAGATCGCCGGCACGGAATCGACCGCAAAGATCACGTCGGCGATTTCGATCAGCACCAGCGCCATGAACAGCGGCGTGATGAACCAGACCGGCTTGCCGTTCTCCGGGTGAGGCTTACGGACGAAGAAGCGCTCGCCATGGTGCTCGTCGGTGACGTTGAAGCGTCGCCGCATAAAGGCGATCAGGGCGTTGTCGGCCAGCGCCGGCGGCTTGTCGCCGAGCAGCAGCATCTTGACGCCGGTGAGGATCAGGAACGCGGCGAAGATGTAGAGCACCCAGCCGAACTGGGCGACCAGCGTCGCGCCGAGCCCGATCATGATCGCGCGCAGCACGATGACGCCAAGAATTCCCCAGAACAGCACGCGGTGCTGGTACTTCGGTGGCACGGCAAAAAATGCGAAGATCAATGCGATGACGAAGACGTTGTCGAGCGCCAGCGTCTTCTCAACCACGAAGCCGGTAAGATAGGCCATGCCCGGTTCGGAGCCGAGATACCACCAGACCCAGGCGCCGAAGGCCAAGCCAAGGCTGATGTAGAGACCTGACAGGATCAGGCTCTCGCCGACCTCGATCTGGCGGTGCTCCTTGTGCAGGATGCCGAGATCGAAGGCGAGCAGCGTCACGACGATGCCGACGAAGGAGAGCCACATCCAGAGCGGCTTGCCGAGCCACTCATAGGCGAAGATTGAAAGATCCATGTCTGACCACGTCAGCCGGGCGCGATGTCGGGAAGACGATCCGACATCGCGAGCGCGCCGGCAGCGCTCGCCAGAGGGGCCCGGATCAGCGGGTGAGCGCGAAATGGGTGACGCTGCGGCGGCGTGCAAGGCCGTCATGCAAAAATAATGTTGCCGACCCGCTCTTGACGCATGCCGATTGCCTTCCAATCTCATGGCCAACCCGGGTCCGGGCCCCTCTGGCAGCCCAAGGCTGCGATGTCGGACTCTTCCACCTGAGGAGCGCGTTGCGCGCTCCGATCTTGGGAGCACCGACGCCATGACCATGGCCTATACTCTGCCGCCTCCACGCTCGCGGCCTGAGGCGATCGCCTGTCTCGACGCGCTGGCCCGCATTCTCGACGCAGCCGTCCGCATTCCTGGCACCAATATCCGCCTCGGCGCCGACGCCCTGCTCAATCTCATGCCGGGCGTCGGCACGCTCGTCGCCAAGGGGCTGTCCTCGTATCTGATCTTGGAAGCACGCCGTCACGGCGTTCCGACAGGGACGCTGCTGCGCATGGCCGGAAACGTCGCGATCGACTTCGCAATCAGCGTGGTCCCTGTGGTCGGCTGGTTCGGCGACGCGTTCTTCCGCGCCAACCAACGAAACATCGCGCTGCTTCGTGCCCATCTCGCACAGGGGGCGACGCGATGATCAGGATCGCCTACCTGTTCCGCTGGATTGCCACGACGGTACCGACGCTTGCAGCGCCCGCTCCGGGAC
>JAKFVZ010000026.1 GCA_021732965.1 Reyranella sp. | reverse complement strand
CCTAGTGGCGGAGGTCGAGGGCGATATCGCCGGCTTCGCCTGCGTCAATCACCAGACCGGACTGGTCTGGGCGCTGTTCATGGACGTGGCGCAGGAGGGGCGCGGCATCGGCCGGGCGCTGCTAGATGCGGCGCTGGCGGGGCTGGTGGCGGCAGGGCACCGGCAGGCGTGGCTCACGACCGGGGCCGGCACGCGCGCCGAGCGCCTCTACCGCGTGCATGGCTGGCGCGACATGGGCCGCACGCTCGGCGGCGAGGTCGTCTTCGTCAAAATGCTCCGGGGCGGGGCGCTTCGCCCCGCCCCGGCGTCCTGATCAGGCCGGCACGGCCGCGCCGCCGAAATCCTGCGCCGGCCGCGGCTGCTCCGCCGCCGCCTGCGCCGGCACCGCGCGCGAGACCGATTTGCGCTCGGCGTCGATGCGCTCGATCAGATAGTAGGCCCGCTCGGCGCTGCCGAGCAGAGCCAGGATCGCGCCGCGCTCGATCCAGGGCAGTTCGGCCCCCAGACGAAGGCAGCGCTCGCGCAGCTCGCCCAGCCCCCTGAGGCGCGGCTCGGCGTGCGCCGACACCGGCGGGTTGACCTGACCGAGCGGAATGATCGCGCGCAGCGCGTCCTCGACCTGATCGACCAGGGTGTCGACGAGGCCCCGGCCGATCTCGCCGAAGGGCTGGCGCTCGATCCGGCGGGCGATCTGGTAGAGCGTCTCGCCGAGGCTCGCCGTCTGGTCCTCCTCCTCGATCAGGCTGGCGACGAGATCGGCGCGGGCATAGGGCATGTCGGCCTTGAACATGCCCGAGGTGTAGGAGCGGATCTCGCGGTTGAGGATGTCGATCGCGGCGTAGTGCTCCTCGATCTTGTCTGGCGCATCGTCCTTGCCCTTGGCGATGTCGAGGAACTTGCGCGCGGCCTCGAGATAGCGACCGGTCTCGCGCTGCACGGCGGGCACCGCGGTGACCGGGTCGCCGGCCGCCGCCGGCGTCAGATACATCGGCTGGGTGTAGTCCTCCTCCTCGTCGATCGGAGCGGCGCCGACCTTCATCAGCACCCGCTCGAACACGCCGACGAAGGGAAACAGCAGCGCGGTGTTGAAGATGTTGAAGAAGGTCGAGTAGAGGCCGATCGCCACCGGGATCAGCGGGAAGGTCTCCTTGCCGTCCCGGATCACGGGCACGCCCGGATCGCCGCCGAACCACTGCATCGCCCAGGCGAGCACGTCCATCGAGACGAAGAACAGGGGTATCGTGATGGCCACGCCGATGATGTTGAAGGATATGTGGGCGTAGGCGGCGCGCTTGGCGTTCTTGGTGAGGTTGAGAGACGCCATCCACGAGGTGATCGTGGTGCCGAGGTCGGCGCCGAGCGAGAAGGCGACCGCCGTCTTCCAGTCCAGGATGCCGGCCGCGCCGAGACCCATGACGATGCCGATCGTGGCCGAGGAGGAATGGATCATCGCGGTGATGCCGGCCGCGATCAGCACGCAGTAGAGCAGGCCGATGTAGCTGTCGGCGCGGAGCTGCGAGATCACGCCCATCACTTCCGGCATCGAACGCAGCGGGCGCAGGCCGCCGGTCATCAGATTGAGACCGTAGAAGATCAGCGCGAAGCCCATGCAGGCGAGCGCGATGTTCTTCACCTTGTCGGTTCTGCCGAAGATGTAGACCAGCGCGAAAATGCCGGCGAGCAGGAGGCCGAGCGGGCCCAGCGGCAGCGCGATCAGGCCGTTGCCCAGCGTCGTGCCGACATTGGCGCCCATGATCACGCTGATCGCGGGGCGAAGGCCGATGACGCCGGCGTTGACGAGGCCGACGACCATCACGGTCATCGCGGTCGAGGACTGGATCACGCCGGTGATGAAGGTGCCGGCGAGCACGCCCTTCACCGGCGTGCCGGCGATCCTCGCGAGCAGCGCGCGCATCTTGTTGACGGCGAGGTTCTGGATGCCGTTGCTCATGAATTCGAGGCCGAGCATGAAAATGCCCAGACCGCCGATAACCGGCACGATCACCTGTGTGAAGATATCGACCTGCATGACGCGACCCCTGTCTGCCGTAGCGCCTCGCGGCATCCTGGCGCCTCGCCGGGCCGCGCGCCCCGATCCCAGCGCTAGAGCCTGCGTGCGACGCTGGCGTGACCTTGCGGCGGCCCGTCCCGGCGCGACGCCATTGCCGCGGCGCCAGGCCGCGTCTGCGCGACTGCAATCGCCTGGTCATTGAAGCCGCTGCTGCGCCGCAGCATCTTCCTCCTCACCGAACGCATCCGTTTCGACAGAGGTTGCCATGACCACGATCGCCATCGTCTTCCACTCCGGCTACGGCCACACCCTGCGCGTCGCCGAACATGTCCGGAAGGGCGCCGCCTCGGCCGGCGCGAGGATCGAGATGATCGCCATCGACGCCGATGGCAATGTTCCTGAGGCCGCCTGGGAGACGATCGCGTCCGCCGACGGCGTCATCTTCGGCTCGCCGACCTACATGGGCAGCGTGTCCTGGCAGTTCAAAAAGTTCATGGATGCCTCGAGCAAGCCCTGGTACGCGCAGGTCTGGAAGGGCAAGGTCGCGGCCGGGTTCACCAATTCGGCGTCGATGAACGGCGACAAGTTCAACACGCTGCACACGTTGATCACGCTCGCCATGCAGCACGGGATGCTGTGGACGGGAACCGGCCTGATGCCGTCCAACAGCAAGGCGGCCGGGCGCGACGACATCAATTACCTCGCATCCTTCGGCGGGCTGATGACGCAGTCGCCGTCCGACGCCAGCCCCGACGAGATCCCGGCCGGCGATCTCGCCACCGCCGAGGCCTTCGGCAGGAACGTGGCCGAGGTCGTCAAGAGCGTGAAG
>JAKFVZ010000576.1 GCA_021732965.1 Reyranella sp. | reverse complement strand
GCCGGAGCTGATGTTCTTCGCGACCTCGGGCAACGCCGTGATCTCGGTCATCCTCGGCGGTGTCGGTACGCTGATCGGCGCGATCTACGGCTCGGTGCTGCTGGTGATCCTGAAATCGATCATCGGTAGCTGGACGGAACACCATCTCATCGTGATCGGCGCGCTGTTCATGATCTGCGTGATGTTCCTGCCCAAGGGCCTGATCGGCTTCGTCAGGCCGCGCATAGAGGCGCTCCTGATGCGCCGACCGCAGGCCGGGCCGGTCCTTGCCGAGCCCGCCACCCTGACGCCCATCGCCGTCAAATCCGGGAGCGCATCGTGATGACGCCCGTCCTCGACATTCGTGATCTCGGCATTGCCTTCGGCGGCCTCAAAGCCGTCGATCAGGTCAGCTTCCAGGCGCAGCGGCACAAGATCACCACCGTGATCGGCCCCAACGGCGCCGGCAAGTCGACGCTGTTCAACCTGATCAGCGGCGCGCTCAGGCCGCATCGCGGACAAGTCATGATCGACGGCGTCGACATGACCGGGGCGGCCCCCGAGCACACCAAGGCGGCCGGCCTCTCGCGCTCCTTCCAGATCACCAGCCTGTTCCCTGATCTCACCGTGGCGGAAAATCTCAGGCTCGCCGCGCAGGTGCTGGAGCCGGCCGGGCGCGCTTTCCTGCCGATCCGCCGCTCGCAGCGCGCCATGGCCAAGACCGACCAGATGCTGGAGCGCTTCCAGCTTGCTCACAAGCGCGACGAACTGGCCGGCAACCTCTCCCATGGCGATCAGCGCCGCCTCGAGATCGCGGTCTGCCTCGCCTCGGAGCCCAAGATCCTGCTGCTCGACGAGCCGACGCAGGGGATGAGCCATGGCGATACCGCCGATACGGCGAAGCTCGTCCGCAGCCTGACGCAGGACGTCACCGTGCTCCTGATCGAGCACGATATCGGCCTCGTCATGAGCCTGTCCGACCATGTCGTCGTGATGCATCAGGGCCGCAAGCTGGCCGAGGGCCCGCCCGAGACGGTGCGCGCCGACCCGGCCGTCCAGGCCGCCTATTTCGGACATCACTGACATGCTCCAGATCAGCGCACTGCACAGCCATTACGGCCTGAGCCACGTCATCCAGGGCATCGACATCGAGGCAGCGCCGGGCGAGGTCATCGGCATTTTCGGCCGCAACGGCGTCGGCAAGACGACGCTGCTGAAGACGATCGCTGGCTGGGTGAAGCCGAGCCAGGGCGCGATCCGGCTCGGCGGAGAGGCGCTCGACGGCCTGACGCCCGACCGCATCTGCCATGCCGGCGTCGGCTTCGTGCCGGAGGACCGGCGCATCTTTCCGGGGTTGACCGTCGAGGAAAACCTCTCGCTTGGGCTGCTGCAGGTGAAGGGCCGCTCCTCTCGCGACGAGAAGCGCGTGGTCGAGGGGATCTACGACCGCTTCCACAGGCTCGGCGAACGCCGGCACCAGCTCGGCACGACGCTGTCGGGCGGCGAGCAGCAGATGCTCGCAATGGCCCGCGTCATGGTCGGCAAGCCGAGCCTCGTCCTCATCGACGAACCCAGCGAAGGCCTTGCGCCTATGATCGTCGCGGAAATCTTCGCGATCGTACGGGAACTGCGCGAGCAGGGCGCGATCATCCTGCTCGTCGAACAGAACATCCATGAGGCGCTCTCGGTCGCCGACCGCTTCCATGTCGTCGAGCGCGGCCAGATCGTCTTCAGCGGCGAGGCCGAGAACGCTGGCGATCGCGAACACCTGCTGAAGCTCATCGCCGTCTGAGCCCGATGCCGCGGCGCTTCATTCTGGGTGGCTGGCTCCACTACCGGCTTTTCGGCGAGATCGGGGCCGGGGGCCCCCCGATCATCCTGCTGCATCACGGTTTCGGCCATGCCGATGGCTGGGAGCACTTTCCGCAGGCGCTCCGGCAGGCGACGGGACGCGCCGTGCTCGCCTATTCGCGCGTCGGCTGCGGTCGCTCGGATCCCGGCCGGCAGGCGAAGGGCGTCGATTATCTGGAGCGCGAGGCCTGCGACACGCTGCCGGCGCTGATGACCTCGCTGGGGCTCGAACGGGCCTGTCTCTACGGACACAGCGACGGGGCGACGATCGCCCTGATCGCGGCCGCGCGCCGGCCCGATCTGGTCGAGGCCGTCATCGCCGAGGCGCCTCATGTCTTTGCCGAGCCGCGGACTCTTGCCGGCGTGCGCGCCATGACCGGGCGTTTCGACGGCGACCCGGCTTTCCTCAGAACGCTCGCCCGCAGCCATGACTATCCGCGCGGGGCATTCCGGAGCTGGAGCGACATCTGGCTCTCGCCCGCCTTCGCCGGCTGGTCGATCGCGTCGCTGCTGCCGGCGATCCGCGCGCCGCTCCTGCTGCTGCAGGGCGACGCCGATCCCTTCGGCAGCGTGGTGCATGTCAGGCTGGCGCATGATGCAGCGGAGGGTCCGGTGACGACGCATCTCCTGCCCGGCTGCGGGCATGCGCCTCACCGGGCCGAGCCCTGCATTCCCGGCTGGGTCGCAACCTTACTGCAGCGGCGGCCGGACCCGGTGGGCAAAGTCTGGTTAGATGTGGGCTCCTGAGCAGGTTGCACTATGCCGATAGAGCAGTTGAACGTCACTCAGAGTCCCGCCTGGAACGCGGGACGACTCATTTGGCCCAAAGCGCCCGTTGCAACCTCGTTACAATCTAGGAAATGCTTGGTCGTCTGAGTCGAGAGTTCCTAGAGCACGCTTCATTTACACGGAAGCGTAGCCTGCATTGACGAGGTAGTTTGCGCATTCGTCTGGCGAGACGAGCTGGAGCAGATCGCCGAGCTTTCGCCATGTCGCCTCGACGGTTCTGGCTTC
>JAKFVZ010000644.1 GCA_021732965.1 Reyranella sp. | reverse complement strand
CGCAGATCGAGAAGGCCAGGCGGGTGCGCATGCCCATCGAATAGTGCTTCACCGGCTGGTCCATGTATTCGCCGATACCGGCGAACTCGGCGATCGAGTCGAACTTGCGCAGGACTTCGCCGCGCTTCAGGCCGAGCACGGCGCCGCCGATCAGGACGTTCTCGCGGCCTGACAGCTCCATGTCGAAGGTCGAGCCCAGCGCCAGCACCGGTGCGATGCGGCCGTTGACCCGCAATTCGCCATGGCTCGGCAGCGTCATGCCGCAGATCACCTGCAGCAGGGTCGACTTGCCGCAGCCGTTGCGACCGAGGATGCCGATGCTCTCGCCCTTCTTCACTTCGAGGCTGATGTCGCGCAGCACCCAGAAGGGCTTGAAATACGCCTTCCACCAGCCGAGCAGGACCTGCTTCAGCCAGTCGTTGCGGTGAGCATAGAGTTGGAACGCCTTGCCGAGGTTCTTGGCCTCGACGACGATCTCAGAGGACGTCGACGATGACATTCCGATACCTGTCAAAGAACCAGTAGCCGAAATAGAAACTGAAAACCGAGATCGCGAGGGTATACCCGTACACGATCATGTCTGGCAGCTTGCCGAACAGGACCACGTCGCGCATCACCTCGACGAAGCCGGTGAGAGCGTTCGCGTAGATCCAGAAGTTGAACGGCGGCGGCAGCGCGGCGTGGGAGTAGAAAATCGGTGTCGCGAACATGAACAGCGGCACGATGGTGATCATCAGGTACCCGGCGTCGCGCGTGAACGCGCCCAATGCCGCCAGGAACCACGACATGCCGATCAGGAACGCCATGAACGGGATGAAGATCAGCGGCACCAACAGCACGGTCCACGGCAATTAGCCCGTCATCGCCAGCTGGAAGACCAGCATCACCGCACCGGAAATCAGCGTGTAAGCGGTGGCGCGCAGAGTCGAGATCACCGGCAGCATGTCGCTGGGGAAGATCGTCTGCTTGATGAAGTGGGTGTACTCGTGCAGCAGCATCGGCGCCCGGAAAGCCATTTCCGAGAAGAAGCTGAAGACGATGAGGCCGCTGAAGATGAACAGCTAATAGCTGACCTGCTTGCCGTCGGTACCGTCGGCCACCGGCAGGGAAAGCGTCGTCGTGAAGGCGAACGTATAGACGGCGATCATCAGCAGGGGCGCAATGATCGCCCAGATCCAGCCGGCGATCGACCCCTTGAAGCGCTCGCGCACCTCGCGTCGCAGGATGGCGGCGATCAGGTCGCGATGGTGCCACATCCGCACGAACGGCTGCGCGAAGAAACTGATGACACGCTCGATCGGACCGAGATTCTCGACCACGATCTGCTTGCCGTTGACGACTTTCACCGACGGCATGAGCCGTTCTTCTCCTTCTTGGGTCCAGTGGTTAGCCCGGTGGGGTACGATCCCACGACCCTCTGATTAAAAGTCAGATGCTCTACCGCTGAGCTACGGGCTCGTCCCGGTTCCGCGCCGCGGGCCTCTCCGCCGCGCGGCGCCCATATAAAGTGCGAGGGGCCGATGGTCAACGAGGCCTGTTCCGGCCTCACTTCTTGCCGAATTTCGCCTTGAGACGCTCGAAGACCTTCTTGGACACGAACTGGGACGTGTCCCCCCCCAGCCGGGCAATATCCTTGACCAGCGACGAGGCGATGAACTGGTGCCGGTCCGAGGCCATCAGGAAGATGGTCTCGATCGCAGGCTCCATGCGGGCATTCATATTGGCCATCTGGATCTCGTACTCGAAGTCCGAAACCGCCCGCAGTCCCCGGATGATGACCGACGCGTTCACGTCGCGCGCGAAGTGGATCAGCAGCCCCTCGAACGGCACCACCGTGATGCGGTCGCGGTCGGCCTGTGGAAAATCCGCGATGTCTTCCTTGATGATCTCCATCCGCTCCTCGAGCGAAAACAGAGGTCCCTTGCCCACGTTGATGTGCGGACCGATCACCAGCCTGTCGACGAGCCGCAGCGAGCGGCGCACCACTTCCATGTGCCCGCTCGTGATGGGATCGAACGTGCCCGGATACACCCCGGTGCGTTCTACGGCCATGTCTCCCCCTTGTGCGCAGACTGCGACGGCGAAGTCTTAGCGACACGATCCGTCCTTATCCACCGTTTGTTTCGGAACTGGAGTCCTGCTCCGTTCCGGTCTCCGGCTCGGACTGGCTGTCGCCATTTCCACCGTTGCCGGCATCGTCCTCGCCGATCCGCACGGCCGTGACGACGCGCTCGCCGTCGCTCACGTTGACGATGCGCACGCCGCGCGTCGCACGCCCGGCAATGCGAATTCCATCCACCGGACAACGGATCAGCGTGCCGGCGTCGGTCACCAGCATGATCTCGTCGCTGTCGAGCACCGGCACCGCCGCGACGATCTCGCCGCCCCTGGCGAGGCTCATCAGCTCCACGCCCTTTCCGCCGCGACCGGTCACCCGGTACTCATAGGCGGAGGTGCGCTTGCCGAACCCGGACGAGGCCACGGTGAGCACGAACTCTTCCCTGGCCTTCAGCTCGGCGAAACGCTCCGGCGAGAGCGTGGCGGGCGGCGCGGTCGCCTCCTCGCCCGCTGGCGTCTCCTCCTCCGGTGTTTCCGCGACCGCTTCGCCGGCCTCCGCCGCATTCTCGGCCTGGCGCTCGGCGCGCGACTGACGAAGATAGGCGTCGCGCTCCTCGCTGGTGACGCCCTTGCCGGCGTCGACCAGCGACATCGAGATCACCTCGTCGCATTCGGCCAATGCAATGCCGCGCACGCCGGTCGAGTTGCGGCTCGCGAACAGGCGAACCTTGTCGGTCGGGAAGCGCATGGCGCGGCCCTGCCGCGTCGCCAGCAGCACGTCCTGGTCCTCGCTGCA
>JAKFVZ010000745.1 GCA_021732965.1 Reyranella sp. | reverse complement strand
TTAGGGTCTTTCCGAGCAGCCTCGAATCACACCACCAACCTCATGCTGAGGAGGCTGCGGAGCAGCCGTCTCGAAGCATGGGCACGCGCACCACGTCTGTTGCCCATCCTTCGAGACGGTCGCTGCGCGACCTCCTCAGGATGAGGTAAGTGATTGAATCGGTTCAATTCATTTCCGGTCGGCCTCTCAGGATGAGGTGCGTGTTTGATCTATCCGCATCGAAAAGACTCTAAAGGTCGACGCGCTCTTCGGCGACCGACTTGCGGGTCTCCATGTTGAAGCGGCCGGCATAGATCGGTCGTTCGCCGGTCGTCGGGCCGGGATACTGGACGATCAGGATCTCGCCACCGGTCTCGGTCCTGAACTCGCCCTCGAAATGCGGATCGGGATGGTAGAGCATCGTGCCGGGCGTGCAGATGCGGCCGTCGATCGTGAAGTCACCCTTCAGCACCAGCCAGACCTGGGCGAAGCCGTGATAGTGCTCGGGATGATATGCGCCGGGCTCCAGCCGCAGGACGCCGGCGTTCGGCTGCGTCGGGTCCTCCGGCCGCGGATGGAACAGCATCTTGCCGGTCTCGCCCGGCCAGCGGATCGTCTCCCACTCGATCTCGTCGAGATGGCGCACCTGGTAGGGTTTGTGGTCGCGACGCGAGGCCTCGCGCGTCGTGCCGAGCGCCGCATTGGCCGCCGCTGTATCCGGAACATGCTTGCTCATGGCTTGCTTTCCTCCTTCTTGAGTGACGAGAGATGCCACCAGTCGGGCACACCGGCCGCATCGGCCGGGCGTGCCACCGACATCAGGACCTGCGCCTGGCCGCGCCCGGCATTCTCCGCGCGATGCGGCTGCTGCGAATCGATCAGGATGCCGTCGCCGGCCTTCAGCCGGTATTGGGCGTCGCCGACTTGGAACAGCACCTCGCCCGCCAGCACGTAGCAATGCTCCTGGCCGGGATGGGACACCATCGCCTCCATGCCCTTGGCGCGCGGGAAGACGAGGTGGAACACCTCCATCCGATCGAGCGGCGCGCCGCCGCCGAGGTGCCGCCAGCGATAGCCGGTGGCGGCGACCTCCTCGAGATGGCCGCTGTCGGCGCGATGCACGGCGACCCGCGTCATGGCCGGCGCGCCTTCGTTGGGAAACAGCTCGTGCATGCCAAGGCCCAGAACCTCGGCAAGCTGGATCAGGTTGGCGATCGAGGCCGCGGCCTGCCCCCGTTCGAGCTTCGACAGGAACCCTTCCGAGACGCCGGCACGGCCTGCGACATGGGCCAGGGTGAGTCCCGCGCCGGTGCGCGCCGCGCGCAGGCGGAGCCCGATGTCGCGGGTGGTGCGGGCGATCTTGTCCATGGCGGAAAGGCTAGCGTGGACTTTCCTCTAAGGCAAGTTCTCTGTCTCAGAAAGCAATGTCGGATTTCCGCTAGGCTCCTTCCGAGCAACCTGGAATCACACGCTAACCTCATGCTGAGGAGGCTGCGGAGCAGCCGTCTCGAAGCATGGGCACAAGCACCGCGTTTGTTGCCCATCCTTCGAGACGTGCCGCTTCGCGGCACTCCTCAGGATGAGGTAGGTCTTTGGACTATCTCCACCGAAACGACTCTAGGCTCCACCGATGGACGACACGGCAAAGGGCTTTTTCCTCGGCGACGCCGGCTTCTTCCCCTGGGGGACGCGTTTCGACGCCATCGTCCCCGATATTGAGGGCACGGGGTACAGCAGCCGCACGCTGCGGTGCGCCGAGGCGCTTGGCTTCACCACGTTATCGGCGGAGATCGTGGCATCGCGGCCAGACCGCCCGATCCTGAACATCACCTTCCAGTTGGCCGCCGGCGCCACGGCGCCCAAGGACGTGCTCGCCCGGCTCGTGGTTCGTCTCGGTGCTCCCCACACCGTCGAGCGCGACTAGCTTTCCCCCTATGCAAGCTCGCCCGACCATGTCGTCCTCTACGCCACCTGGACGACCCGCGACGGGATTGCGATCGGCCTTTCGCTCTACGGCGCACCGCGCGCCACGGACTTCGGCGACAGCCTGGGTGCGCTTTATCTCGGATGGGGCGATCTCAATGCCGCGGCGGCTCCCTGGATGGCAGACTGGCAGGCCGCCAACGAGGCGGTCGCGTTCGACGCACAATCGCCTGGCAAGATCGAGAGCTTCGCCGTCGCCTACGATGTGCGGGCAAGCGACGCAGACGATCCGCATCGCATTGCCAACCGCTGCCTGCACGCGCCCGACCTGCTCGACACGCCCGAACCGATTGCCCGGAAGCTGGGTGAAAAGGACTTCGCCCTGTGGAGCGACGCCTCGGGCCAGCGCTGGCACCTCTCGACCCGCGCCGTGACCGTCGTGCTCGGCCGCCCCGGCACTTCGCTCGTGAAGGTCGCCAGCATCGAGCCCGCACGCGGCGGCGGGTCCGAGACGATCGACGTCGGTCCCTGGTGGGCGCGCGACGCCTGGAAGTCGCGCGCCATCGAGGAGGCCGTCCACGCCCTGGCCCGCGTGCCCGGCCTCACCATCGAGCGTTCGTCAGGTTACGACGTTTAGGCTCCCCGTCTCGCCCGGCGCCCGCTTCAGTTCGAAGCGCTGCTCGTGCCATTGCCTCAGGGACGGACGATGGCCGATCGAGATCATCGTCGTCCCCGGCAGGCGCTCCTTCAGCACACCGTAGACCGCGGCTTCATTGGCCTCGTCGAGCGAGGCCGTGGCCTCGTCGAGGAACAGCCAGTCGGGCCTGAACACCAGCGCCCGGGCGATCGCCAGCATCTGCTGCTCGCCGCCGGACAGGGTGTTGCTCCAGTGAGCCTCCTCGTCCAGGAGGCCCGCCAGGTGCCCGAGCCGTGCCGCCTCCAGCGCGCTCACGA
>JAKFVZ010000172.1 GCA_021732965.1 Reyranella sp. | reverse complement strand
TTGATCAGCGTAGCGAGCCCCGCTTCGGCCAGCCCGCTCTTGATCGACTTGTCGGACAGGAACAGCCCGATGGCGAACAGCGCGCAGGGCGCGGCGGCGGCGCCCATCAGGTCGAGCCACTTCTCGACCGGCACCGGGATCGGCACGCCGACCCAGGAGGCCAGGATACCCAGCCCGATCGACAGCGGCAGCGGGTTGCGCGCCACGTTGAAGGCGGCGCGCAGGAACGTGCGAACGGGGCCATGGCCCGCCGCGACCTCGAGTTCGATCAGCATGACGCCGAACACCATCGAGACGACGGCGGTGACGATCACGGTGAGCATGGCGGGCGGCAAACCCTGCTCGCCGAACGCCGCGAGGCAGAGCGGTACGCCCATGTAACCGACATTGCCCCAGGAGGCGGCGATCCCCTGCAGGCTCATGGCGGCTAGCCCGCCTCGCGAAACCAGGCGCGTCGTCACCATGCCGACGATGAAGGTCGCGACCACGGCGACCGTGAAGCCGGTCATCAGGGCCGGATCGAGCACGGCGGCGACCGGCGTCCGCGCCAGAGTCCCGAAGAACAGCACCGGCAGGGCGAAGTAGCTCACGAAGGCGTTCAGCGCCGTCGTCGCCTCGGGACCCAGGATACGCCAGCGGCCGGCCAGATAGCCCGCCAGGATGACGCCGAAAATCGGAAAGGCAACGTTGAGGATGGCCTGCACGGGCTTTCCGATTGCAGTTGGTCTAATCTATTAAGAATTTGACATAAACGGTACTAATCACATAGCATTTTAAGAATATAGCGAGGCCGCGCTCGCCCCCTCATCGCAAGCGGCCCGGGAGATAATCATGCGTCTTTTGATCGCCAGCATGGCCGCTTTGGCTGCGGTCGCCTTCGCCGCTCCGTCCTTCGCACAGGACGAAACGATGCCCGCGCCCACCGCCAAGCCCAAGGCCAGCCCGTCGGCCGCCTCCTGCAACAAGATCAAGAGCAGCTCGCAGCGGAGCGCCTGCCTGAAGAAGGTCCAGGTCGCCAAGGCGCAGCCGGCGAAGAAGACCAAGAAGCCGTCGGCTACGCCCGCCGCGCCGAAGTCGCCCGATGTCGGCCAGCTCAATGCGCCGGCCGCTCCGACCGCCACCGCGCCGTCCTCCGGCCCCGTCAGCGTTCCGCCGCTGCCGTCGAAGACGATTTAACGCGCCTCTCCCGAGAACCGCGCTAGTCTCCGCTCTCCCCAACCCCGGGAGAGCGACATGGCCCATTCGGCCAACCTGATCACGACAGAAGATCTCGCACGCCAGCTCGGCGCTCCCGCGCTGCGCGTGTTCGACTGCACCACCTATCTCAAGCCCGGACCCGACGGGCGCTACATCGCCGAGAGCGGTCGCGCCAACTACGACAAGGGCCACATTCCGGGCGCGGCCTATCTCGACCTCCAGGCCGATCTTTCCGACAAGACATCGAAGCTGCGCTTCACCCTGCCGTCGCTGGAGGACCTCACGAAGGCCTTCGCGGCAAAGGGCGTGGGCCACGGCACCTTCGTCATCCTCTACAGCCATGCCTCACCCGTCTGGGCGAGCCGCATCTGGTGGATGCTGCGCGCCGTCGGCTTCGACGAGGTGGCGATCCTCGATGGCGGCCTCGACAAGTGGAAGGCCGAAGGTCGCCCGCTCTCGACCGAGCCCGCGACGCATCCGCCCGCCACGCTCTCGCTGCGCGGCCGTCCCGAGATCTTCGTCGACAAGGACAGGATCAAGGGCGCGATCGGCGATCCATCGACACTGACCCTGAACGCGCTCAGCCACGACCAGCACAATGGCGCGGGCGGCGTGGTCTATGGCCGTCCTGGCCGCATCGCGGGCTCCTCCTGCGTGCCGGCCGCCAGCCTGTTCGGGCCGGACAAGGCGCTGAAGCCGATCGCCGACCTGCGCGCGGCTTTCGAGGGCGTCGGAGCGGCGCCCGACAAGCGCGTGCTGGTCTATTGCGGCGGCGGCATCGCCGCCACGCTCGACGCGTTCGTGCTGACGGCGCTCTTGGGTCACAGGAACGTCTCGGTGTACGACAATTCCATGCAGGAATGGGCCAACGACCCGGCCCTGCCCATGGAAACCGGCTGAACAGGGAGGAAGACGTGACGGCCTACATCATCGTCGAGATCGACACCAAGGACGAAGAGCTGATGAACGAGTACCGCAAGCACACGCCGGGCCTCGTCTCCAAGTTCGGCGGCAAGTTCATCGTGCGCGGCGGCAACTGTACCAGCCTCGAAGGCGGCTGGACCCCGGCGCGCGTCGTCGTGCTGGAGTTCCCCGACCGCGCCAAGGCCGAGCGCTTCTATCATTCGGAAGAGTACAAGCCCGTGCTCGCGATGCGCCTGAAGGCTGGTCACTCCAAGGCGATCCTGATCGACGGCCACAATGGCTGAGGCCGCCTATCGGGCGGTCGGTACGCTCTACAACGCGCTGATGACCGGCCTGGTCATCAGCCTCGTGTCGCGGCGCGGCAGCGACACCGCGCGCGAGTACGTCTTCCGCCACTTCCGCCGGCAGCATCTCGAGAAGTTCCTTCCCGGCCTGCAGAAGCTCGGCATCGCGGGCGAGAAGGACGCGCCGGCCTGCGCGCTCTACCACTACCATTCCAACGCGCTGGGCGGCGTGAAGACCGGCTACCTGCGCGAAAGCGACACCAAAGCCTGGGTGCGCTATCCGCCGCCACGCTGGATGTGGAAAGGCACCGCCATCGCCGCCGTGCCGCACGAAGTGTCGGCGGCCTTCCTGCACGGCTGGCACGGCCACAACGGCATTTCGCTGAAGAACCCGGGCCTCGGCTTCGTCTGCACCGGCATGACGGTCGACGGCAAGCCCGGCCTCGAAGGCTACTATT
>JAKFVZ010000593.1 GCA_021732965.1 Reyranella sp. | reverse complement strand
CCCATGACCTTGTACTCGCCCTAGTTGACCTTGAAGCCGGTGTAGTAGGTGAACGCCGAGTAGAGCAGGCCGATCGAGTGCGGGAAGTGGATCTCGCGCAGCATCTCGAGCTTGTTGCCGCTTCCCATGGCCAGCGACGTCGTTGCCCATTCGCCGACGCCGTCCATGCAGAGGACCGCCGCCTCTTCATAGGGCGACGGGAAGAAGGCCGAGGCCGCGTGGCTCTGGTGATGCTCGCCGAACAGCAGGCGCTTCTGCCAGTCGAAGTCGGGCTCCCACTTCTTCATCTCGTCGCGCAGCAGCATCTTCTGGAAGAGCTTCTCCTTCAGCCACAACGGCATGGCCATGCGGAAGGAGGTGAAGCCCCGCGGCGCGTAGGCGAGGTAGGTCTCGAGCAGGCGCTCGAACTTCAGGAACGGCTTGTCGTAGAAGGCGACGTAGTCGACGTCCTGAAGCTTGATGCCGGCGCGGTCCAGGCAGAACTGGACCGCATTCTGCGGGAAGCCCGCATCGTGCTTCTTGCGGGTGAAGCGCTCTTCCTGCGCGGCACTGACGAGATGACCGTCCTCGATGAGCGCAGCCGCGCTGTCGTGGTAGAAGGCCGAGACGCCGAGCACCCGCATGGAAGAGTCCTTAACCGCCTAGAACAGCGTGTAGATGAAGGGCGCGATGGCCGAACCCTTGGTGAGCACGATCAGGCCGCCGAAGATCACCATCATGACCAGGATCGGAAGCAGCCAGAACTTCTTGCGCTCGCGCATGAAAGCCCAGAGTTCGACAAGAATTGAGCCCATTGCTCTGTCCTTTCGCGATCAGAATTGGTTGCGCATGGATTGCGGCGGCGGCCCCGGAGGCGCGCGCTCGATCCAGTAGGTCTTGGCCTTGCGGTCGAGCTTCAGCCGCAGGAAATCCTTGCCGAAGGCGCGCATCACCAGACCGATCGGCATGATGGTCACGAAGAACAGCAGGCCGAGGATCAGCGGGTTAATCACCTTGTAGAGGAGAAGACCGAACTTCAGCCACAGCCGGTTCAGCGGGCCAAGCGCCTTGGGATAGACCAGCGCCACCACGAGGAAGGCCGCCGCGACCGGAAGCATCCACTTCCAGGCGGCGCCCTTCTCCATCCCGTGGTTCCACAGGTTGATCGCGGTCAGGATCCCGAAGAAACCCGCGAAAACGAACCCGAAACCGCGATCGGTGCCCGCCTTGACGTGCTCCTCACGCGAAAAGTCTTCATGAAGCTGGCTGGTCGCCATTTGCCGAGGTTTCGTCAGTTGATTGGGGCTCTTAACTCTCTGATCCCAAACGCCAAGTCAATCGGCGACCAGCAGGGAAAGGCTATTCCGCCGCAACCGAAGCGAACCGGTGCGAGAGGAGCGCCTCCAGCGTCATCCGCCAGACGGCGGCCGCCCGCTCGAAGCTGAGGTTGTCCCGGCGACGCAGCACGATCCAGGCATCAAGAGAGAGAGCCGCGCCGATGGCGTCGGCAAGCTCCTCGCGGGCCGGCTCGCTCAGGCTGGCAAACTCGGGCGCGAAGGTCTCGAAGGTCGAGTTCCGCAGCTCCTGCTTGAAGGCCTGACCGCGCTCGATCAGCGCCGGATGGCCGACGAACTGGCCGGCGGCGACGCGCAGCGGGACGATCCGGTCGAACACTTCGGCGAGGTTCTGGACGACCGAACCGATACGGTCCGACAGCGGGCGGGTGTTGGCCGTCGGCGGAGGAACCACGATGTCCTGCCGGATGGCGTCCATGACAGTTACGAAAAGTGATTCGACGTCGCCGAAATGCTGGAAGACCGAACGAACCGACACATCGGCGCGGCGCGCAACGGCGACCACGGTGGGGGCCGTGCTGGTTTCGGCGATCATGAGCTTGGCGGCTTCGATGATCTTCCGACGGGTCTCGGCAGCCCGCCGATTGCGCCCGTCGGGACGAGCCGTCTGGTTCGTGTACGCCGCTGCCGCCACTACCGCCACTGCGTTGCCGCGCGGCATCACCGCTGCTTCGCTCATGTGTAAATTCCTAATCCGGAGTTCAGGCCGATGGTCAACGAGCGACCAGTCGCCTATGGAGGGCGTGAGATAGGGGCCGACTGCGGCAGCAACAAGGTAAAGACCGTCGCACCACCATGAATACGAGCCATGCAAAAACCCCGCTCGCGGTCCTCTGGGACTTCGGCGGCGTGATCCTCTCCAGCCCCTTCGAGGCCTTCAACCGCTACGAAACCGAGGCCGGTCTTCCCAAAGATTTCCTTCGCGGCCTCAATGCGCGCAATCCCTATACGAATGCGTGGGCGAAAATGGAACGAAGCGAGGTTTCCCTCGACGGCTTCGTCACGCTCTTCGAGGAGGAGGCCCGGCTCCAGGGGCACCGGGTCGAGGGCCTGAAGATTTTGCAGGCACTGAGCGGCGACATTCGGCCGCAGATGGTCGAAGCGCTCCGCCGCTGCAAGGCGGCGTTCCGGGTGGCCTGCATCACCAACAATGTGAAATCGGGCGAAGGGCCCGGCATGGCGCGCAGCCCCGAAAAGGCAAAAGCCGTGTCCGAGGTCCTGTCCCTTTTCGAGCATGTCGTCGAATCGAGCAAAATCGGCCTGCGCAAACCCGATCCCAGGATCTACCAGCATACTTGCGACTTGCTCGGCGTCCCGCCGGACCGCTGCATCTATCTCGACGATCTCGGCATCAACCTGAAGCCGGCACGCGCGATGGGGATGCGGACCATCAAGGTCGGCGATCCCGACGTGGCGATCGACGAACTGCAGGCGATGGTGGGCATCCCGCTCAGAGGCTGATGCCGTGAAGCGTACCGCCTCTCCGATCACGGCGAAGTATCTGCAGAACGCCGCCGTGTTCTATCTCGAGCGGTAC
>JAKFVZ010000040.1 GCA_021732965.1 Reyranella sp. | reverse complement strand
GGCCTGCCTCTCCAATGACCGGCTTTTGGACAAAGTAATCGCCGACGTGCAGTCGGGGCAGGCGCTGGGGGTCAATTCGACCCCAACCCTGTTCATCAACGAGCAGCCGTACGGCAATCCCGGCGGCATCGACGCGATCGTAGCGATTTTACGCCAGGTGGGGCGGTAAACGTTTGACTCCCCACAGGCGTAATTCCCAAGATGTAGTGGAGAGGGTAAGGGAAAATGCGGAATATCTTGATCGTCTCCGTCGGGGTCGTGGCGGTGGCTGCGATTGCGGCTGGCGTCTATTTCGGCACCCGTCCGCCTGCGGCCGGCCCGGCGCCGGTGGCGGCTGCGTCCGCCCCCAACAAGGCCGCCCTCGAAAGCGTGCAGCCCGGCGACCATGTGCTGGGCGATCCGAAAGCGCCGATCACGGTAATCGAGTACGCTTCGCTGACCTGCTCGCACTGTGCGCATTTCCACACCCAGGTCCTGCCCGAGATCAAGAAGAAGTGGATCGATACCGGCAAGGTGAAGCTGGTTTATCGCGACTTCCCGCTGGACCAGGTGGCCGCCAAGGCTGCCCAGATCGCGGAATGCGCCGGCAACGACAAGTATTTCGGCGTGCTCGACCTCGTCTTCCGCAGCCAGCCGCAGTGGGCCGCCTCGGCCGATCCGCTCGCCGAACTGGCCAAGCCGCTGCGCATCGCCGGCCTTGGTGAGAACGAGATCAAGGCCTGCCTCGCCAACGAGGCGATGAGCAACGCGGTCATCAACGACTACAAGGGCGGCGAGACGATGGGCGTCAACTCGACGCCGACCCTGTTCATCAACGGCCAGCTTTATCGCGGGGCGCGCTCGGTCGACGAACTCGACGGCGTGTTCGCCAAGCTCGCCAAGTAGGCACTCAGGCACGTAACCAGACAGGCGTGGTGTAATGGTCCAGTTCGACAAGCTCCGGCTCTCCGGCTTCAAGTCCTTCGTCGATCCGACCGAGCTTTCCATCGAGCCCGGCATGACGGGGATCGTGGGGCCGAACGGCTGCGGCAAGTCGAACCTGGTCGAAGCGCTCAAGTGGGTGATGGGCGAGACCTCCGCCAAGCAGATGCGCGGCAGCGAGATGGAGGACGTTATCTTCGCCGGCTCCGGCCAGCGGCCGGCGCGCAACATCGCCGAGGTGATGTTGTCTCTGGACAACAAGACGCGCACCGCGCCGGCGATGGTGAACGACACCGACCAGCTCGACGTCGTGCGCCGCATCGAGCGTGGCCACGGCTCGGCCTATTCGGTGAACGGCCGCGAGATCCGCGCCCGCGACGTGCAGACGCTGTTCGCCGACGCCGCGACCGGCTCGCGCTCCACGGCGCTGGTCAGCCAGGGTCGCATCGGCACGCTCATCAACGCCAAGCCGGCCGATCGCCGCTCGGTGATCGACGAGGCGGCCGGCATCACCGGTCTCTATGCACGCCGTCACGAGGCCGAGCTGCGTCTGCGTGCCGCCGAGCAGAACCTCGCGCGCGTGCAGGACGTGCTCGTCGCGCTCGAAGAGCAGCACAAGGGGCTGAAGCGCCAGGCCCGCCAGGCCAGCCGCTACCGCAACCTCTCCGACCACATCCGGCGCGCGGAAGCCGCCGTGCTGGCGCTGAAGCTGGCGAATGCCGAGCGCGATCTGGCGGATTCGGCGGAGCGGCTGAAGGAGGCCGAGGCACAGGTCTCCGACCTCACGCGCCTGGTCGGTCTCGCCACCACCGCGCAGGCCGAGGCGGCGACCGCGCTGCCGCCGTTGCGCAACGACTAAGCCGCCGCGGCTGCCGGCCTGCAGCGCCTCCGCGTCGCGCACGATGCGCTGACCGCCGAGGCCGAGCGCGTCGCCGCCGCCCAGCTCCAGGCGGAAACCCGCCTGCAGCAGACCGTGCAGGATCTCACGCGCGAGCAGGGCCGCAAGAACGACGCCGAAACCGCCATTGCCGATCTCGAAACCCAGCGAGGCCGCCTCGAAGAGGAGCGCGTGGGCGAAGAGGAGCGGGCCGAGGCCGCCGAGCAGGCGCGCGACGAGGCGCGCACCGAGACGAACGCCGCCGAGTCCGAGCACGACCAGTTGACCCGCCAGATCGCCGACGACGAGGCGCTGCGCCAGAGCGTGTCGCGCGAAATCGCCGAACTGCAGGACCGCCTGCGCCGCCTGTCGTCACGCCGTGACGAAGTGTTGGCGCAGCAGCACCAGCTTGAAACCGAACTCTCCAACCTGCCGGCGCTGCCGGAGGTCGAGGCCGAACTCGAAGCCGCCCGCGCCGCGCTGGAAGAGACGCGGTTCACCAGCCAGGAAGCGATCGAAGCCGCCCGCGAGGCCGAGCGCTACGAATCGGACGCTGCGCGGCTGGCCGTCGCCAGGGCCGAAGCCGAGCGCCTCGACATGGAGCGCGCTAGCGCTGCCGAGCGCGAGGCTGCGGAAGCCAGTCACGCCGCCGCCGTCGAGACGCTGCAGAAGACGAATGCGCGACTGACCAAGCTGCGCGCCGAGGAATCCGGCGTCGCCGCCGCGCTGAAGTCGGCGGCCGACTCGCTGTGGCCGCCCCTGCTCGACGCGCTCACCGTCGAGCCCGGTTACGAGAAGGCGCTGGGCGCGGCTTTCGGCGACGAACTCGAAGCCTCGTCGGATCGCGGTGCGCCGGTTCACTGGCTGCCGCTCGATGAACTGACCGATACGCCGGCGCTGCCGGAAGGGGCGACGCCGCTCGGTGCCCATGTCGGCGCGCTGCCGGAACTGGCCCGCCGCCTGGCCTTCATCGGCATCGTCGCCAACGACGAGACTGGCGCGGCGCTGCAGCCGGCACTCAAGCCAGGCCAGCAGCTCGTCAGTCGCGAAGGCGCCGTGTGGCGCTGGGACGGCTACAC
>JAKFVZ010000601.1 GCA_021732965.1 Reyranella sp. | reverse complement strand
CACGGCAACGGTTTCGTCGCGGCCGTTGACGATCCGCAGGTCGAGGACGTCGCCGCGGCGGTGACCGCCGACATCCAGCATGTCGTCGCGCTGGAGCATGCGGGTGAAGGTGGCGTCGAGTCGTCCTCGCGAGATCCAGGCGTCTTCACCGAACAGGTCCTGCGCGAATCGCGATAGATAGGCGAACGACATGGTGGCCGCCGGGATCGCGACCCGGGCGCCCAGGGCCTGCGCCCGCCGATCGTCGGTGTGATGGTTCTCGCCCGGCAGGCTGAACCGGCGCGACTTCTCGAGCGTCATCTCGATGCGGCGCGACGGCAGGGCGAGGGAGGGTGTTGGTTCGATGGGCGCTGCCGGCTGTCGGGGCGGAGCGGCGGACGGCACGTCGTCGCTGCGGATGGCGCAGCTATGCTCGAACACCGCGAGCGCGTTGCCGTCGGCGTCGAAGAACGAGCCGCGCATCACGATGAAGTCGCGGCCGCGCCGTCGGTCCTTCGCGACCAGTTCCACGTCGGCGCGCACGGGCCGCCCCAGGGCAAACGGACGGCAGAAGCGCGCCGCGCTCCTGGAATGCAGGAACGGCGTGCCGACCAGATGCGGATAGTGCCGGCGGAACAGCTCGAAATGCCCGGCCTCTCCCGGCGCACGCGCCTGGAAGCCCGAGGGGAACCAGACATAGGTGGTGAGGAAAAGCGGATGGACGCGGCCCTCCGACGGATCGCCGACCCGCCAGCCGCTCGGGTCCTCGACCGCATCGGCGAACTTTCGCACCTGCTCGATCGTGGGCTGGAAGAAGGTGGTTCCCAGCGCCAGCGGCACGGGCAGCTCGTCGAAGGTCGTGGCATCGCTCGCGGTCATCGCAGCCGTCAGGCGCGCGAGCGGTGCTTGTGCAGGCGGTGGCGCATGCGGTCGGCGTGGGTGTGGAGGCGGCGGCGCAGGCCGCGCAGCAGGCCGCCCTTGGACGTCGCCTCGAAGATCTCGCCGGGTCCCTCGGGATCGAGCACCTGGTTGTCGGCGAGCCACGACTCGACCTCGTGCAGGTCGGGGATCACGTAGGGGCGCAGCGAACGTCCGTCGCCGCGCAGCGCCTCGACGGCGGCGATCAGCGAGCCCTTGCCGTCGACCGCCGCCGCCACCGTCTCGACGGTCACGCCGAGATGCTCGGCCAGCAGCCGGTCGCGCAGCGCGCGGATCGTGGGCGCGGCGCCCTCGTTGCCGGGCACGCGCGCATCGAGGGTGACGTCGCATTCGGTGTCGAGCCGCATCGAGCGGTTGTTCATGTTCGACGAGCCGACATGCAGCACCTCGTCGTCGACGATCATCATCTTGGCGTGCACGTAGATCGGCTCGCCGGCCTGCGTGAACGGGTGATAGATGCGCAACCGCGCGTGGCAGTCGAGATGCTCCAGCGCCCCGTAGAGCCGGGCGCGCGCGGTATCCATCGCCACCGGTTCCAGCCAGCCCTGCGAACGGAACGGATTGATCAGCACGATCTCGGGCCCGTCGGGCTCCTCCAGCCGGTGGGCGATCGCCTCGGCGATGCGGCGCGAGGCGAAGTACTGGCTCTCGGCGTAGATGTACTTCCGGGCACGGGCAATCAGCGCCAGATACGCAGCCTCGATCTCGCGCACCGGCGGACCGCCATCGTCTCCCTCGGGCCGCGACCGGCTGATCGACACCGAGACGTCGCGGAACTGGGCCTCGACGCCCTCGGGCCAGCAGTCGATGCCGCACGCCACCGGTTCGAGCGCGTGGCCGCCCGCAGCCTGCCAGCGCTTGCGCGACAGCTCGCCCAGCGCCTGCGCCACCGGCCCCTCCAGGATCGAGGTCGCGTCGTGCCAGGGCGCGTAGGGGCCGCCATCGGGGCCGATGCGGCGTGGATCGCCGTCGCGATGCTCGGGCGTGTCCCAGCGGTTGCTGGTCATGTCGATGCCGCCGCAGAACGCCAGGCAATCGTCGATCACGACGATCTTGTGATGGTGCGAGGCGCCCAGCGTCGAGGCGCCGTCGAGCCGCGTGTGGATGCGCGGATGGGCCATCCAGCGCATCAGCGTGAAGATGGTGGTGCCGCGGAACAGCGCGCGCAGAGCGCCGATGTTCCAGCGCAGCAGGAAGACCTCGAGGTCGGGATTGCGCTTCACCAGCCACAGCACGAAATCGCCCAGGGTGCGTGGCTCGCCCGGTAGCCGCTCTTCGGAAAGCTCGATGCGCGCGTCGAAGTCCCAGCCGATCAGCATGATGCGCTGGCGCGCCTTCAGCATCGCCTTGCGGCCGGCCTCGAAGTAATCGCCCGCATCGACGATCAGCCCGGCCCGTGTCGCCTTCTCCCGCCGCCAGAAAAGGGCCGTCGTGTCGGCGCCGTCCCGTGCTTCCATTCCGTCAGTGTATGGCATGGGGAGGCTGGCGGAGGGAGGGCGCGTGGCGGCTCAGAAGTGCCAGGCGAGGCGCAGGGTCGCGCTCTGGCTCAGATACGACGTCGCCGCCGTGAGCCCGTAGGCCGCCTTGGCCTCGAAGCCATGGCTGCGATAGACCTGCAGCCCGGCCTCGAGGGTGCCGAGGACGTCCGGGCCGGAGACCGGCGCCTGGAACGAGCCGAGCGTGGCGAGCGGGCCCGAGACGAACCAGGTCTGAACGCTGGAGTTGTTGCCGGGCATCACCGTGGCGCCGGCCACGAGGTAGGGCCGGACGATCGTGCCGTCGGCGGTGTCGATCCGGCCGCCCACTTCGAGCGCGGGTGCGATCGCGGGCAGGACCCCGCTCTCGCTGCCGAATCCCATCGCCAGCCCGGAGCCGCCGGATTCCTGGAAGGCCGGGCGATTGAAGTAGCGCAATTCGAGGTCGAGGCGCGGCCGCAGATACCAGCCGTCCAGGGGGAATTCG
>JAKFVZ010000027.1 GCA_021732965.1 Reyranella sp. | reverse complement strand
AACAAGGCCATGCTGCCCCACGTCGACGAGTTCCGGCCGGTCCATAACCTGGAAAGCCTGTCGGGCCTGATCGAAGCGCTTGGCTCCCGTGTCATCGGCGCCGACAGACGCCTCGCGGGATGGCAGACCGACCTTCGCAAGGAGTAAATCATGAGCGACGCGCTGGAAGTTCTCGATCAGGTCGGCAAGTGGAAGGCCGACGGCAAGGGTGTCGCCGTCGCCACCGTGATCGTCACCTGGGGATCCTCGCCACGGCCCGTCGGCAGCCAGCTCGGCGTCGACGACAAGGGAAACATGGTGGGCTCGGTCTCCGGCGGCTGCATCGAGGGCGCGGTCGTCAAGGAAGCGCTCGATGCCATCAAGGACGGCAAGCCGCGGCTGCTCGATTTCGGCGTCACCGACGAGCAGGCCTGGGATGTCGGCCTCGCCTGCGGCGGCAAGGTCCAAGTCTTCGTCGAAAAGGTGAACTGATGAAGGCCGAGACTCTCGCCGCGCTGCAGGAAGCTCGCGCCAACCGGCGGGCGGTGACGCTCGCCACCCGCCTCAGCGATGCGGCCGAAGCACTTGTCTATCGCGACGGCGCCAAGGGCGAACTAGCGGGTGAGGGCGCGCTCGTCGCGGCCGCGCAGCGCGCCATGGATATCGGCAAGAGCGAAACGGTCGAGATCGCGGGAGCCAAGATATTCCTGAATGTCTACGTGCCTCCGCCACGGCTGATCATCGTGGGCGCGGTGCATATCGCGCAGTCGCTGGCACCGATGGCGGCCATGCTGGAGTTCGACGTCACGGTCGTCGATCCGCGCGGCGCGTGGGCTACTACCCAGCGCTTCCCCGGCGTGAAGGTGATCCAGGACTGGGCCGACGAAGCCTTCCAGGCGATGGGCCTCGACGGCTCGACCGCCGTCGTGACGCTGACCCATGATCCCAAGCTCGACGACCCGGCGCTCGAATCGGCACTGAAGTCCGACGTCTTCTACATCGGCGCGCTGGGCAGTCGGCGGACCCATGCCAAGCGCAAGGAGCGCCTGGCCGAGGTCGGCATCACCGAGGAGATGTTCGCTCGCGTCCACGGGCCGGTCGGCCTCAACATCGGTGCCAAGTCGCCGGCCGAGATCGCCGTCTCGATCCTGGGGCAGATCATCGAGGTGCGGGCGCGCCGTCTCGAAGCGCTGTCGGCGCCGAAGGTCGCGGCAGCGTGAGATTCGGCGAGACACCGATCGACGAGGCGGTCGGCGCCATCCTGGCGCACAGCCGGCGCGCGGACGGCGTCAATTTCTCCAAGGGGCGCATCCTCTCGGACGAGGATGTCGAGCGCCTGAAGGAAGTCGGTGTCTCGACGGTGGTCGCCGCACGCCTCGACGTCGACGACATGCACGAGGACGAGGCGGCCGCGACGGTTGCCAGGGCGCTGGCAGGCGAAGGGATCGACGTGACCGCGGCCTTCACCGGCCGCTGCAATCATTTCGCTCGTGAGGCCGGGCTTGCCGTGCTGGACCAGGAGCGCATCGACGCGCTGAACGAACTCGACGAGTCCGTGACGGTCGCGACCTTGCCGCCCTTTGCCAGGGTCGAGCCGCGCCAGATGGTGGCCACGGTGAAGATCATTCCGTACGGCGCCCCGAAGGCCGCAGTTGCGCGCGCCGTCGATGTGGCGAAGGAAACGAACCGTCCGATGATCTCGGTCGCGCCGTTCCACGCGATGCGCGCGGGTCTCGTGCAGACGAAGCTTCCCGGCACGCGGGACAAGGTTCTCGACAAGGCGGTCGGCACGACGACCAAGCGCCTGACATCGCTCGGCAGCACTTTGAACGGCGAGCGCCGGGTCGCGCACGATGCAAAGGCCATCGCGGGCGCTCTGGTGGACCTGAAGTCGGAGGGCTGCGACCTGTTTTTGATCGCCGGCGCCTCGGCCATCGTCGATCGCAACGACGTCGTGCCGGCGGGTATCGAGGCGGCGGGTGGGAAGGTCGTCCATTTCGGCATGCCGGTCGATCCGGGCAACCTGCTGCTGACGGCCGAGCTGGACGGCAAGCCGGTGCTCGGACTGCCGGGCTGCGCCAAGTCGCCCAAGTACAACGGTTTCGACATGGTGCTGGAGCGGCTCGCCGCACGGCTGCCGGTCGGCCGTGCCGAGATCGTGCGCATGGGCTCTGGCGGGTTACTGGCAGAAATTCCGACGCGGCCTCAGCCGCGAGACGAGACGGATTCCGAGGAGGCCGGTCCGCAGCAGGCGCCGCGCGTGGCGGTGCTGGTGCTGGCCGCCGGCCGCTCCACGCGCATGGGCGGGCCGAACAAGCTCCTGGCCGAAGCCGACGGTGCGCCGCTGGTGGTGCATGCCGTAAAGGCGGCGCTCGCCTCCCAGGCGGTCGAGGTCGTGGTCGTGCTGGGTCACATGGCCGACGAGATTCGCCCCGTGATCGAGAAGGCGCTGCCGGCGAAGGCCAAGGTGCGCTTCGTCGCCAATCCGGATTTTGCCGACGGGCTCAGCACTTCGGTGCGTACCGGTATCGCAACACTTGGCTCCAGCATCGATGCGGCGATCGTCCAGCTCGGCGACATGCCGGGCGTCGGCGCGCCGCTGCTCAATCGCCTGATGGCGGCCTTCAGCCCTGTCGAAGGCCGCTCGATCTGCGTTCCCACTGTCGGCGGCAAGCGCGGCAACCCAGTCCTGTGGGCACGGCGCTTCTTCGCCGAGATCGGCAAACTGTCCGGCGACAGCGGGGCCAAGCACCTGATCGGCGAGCATGCCGACCTCGTCTGCGAGGTCGAGATGACGGGCGAGGCCGCGATCACCGACATCGACACACCCGAAGCGCTGGAGGCGTGGCGGGCACGCGCGAAATGACGTTCATGTGCTGGGAGCGCGCGACTCCAGTCGCGCTCA
>JAKFVZ010000765.1 GCA_021732965.1 Reyranella sp. | reverse complement strand
AAGCAGCGGGGGCGGAGGTAAAAAGCTAACTTTGTCCACTGCCCTTCGCTTTTTTTGGGATATTTTTACGAATGGAGTACTCTTGATTGGAGATCCATTTCGCATGCTCGGTTGAGATCAAAGATTCGGTACGCTCTACTAGTATTTTGAAAGCTTGAGAATCGTCGCATCCATCATAGACGCTTGATCGCCCTAGATATGAATATTTTTCATGCCGCAAGGCTTCGCATGTAGATCTATACGTAATCCAGTTGTGATTCCACTGATTTAATTGTTGTATTCCTTCGAAAATTATCGCTAACGCACCTAATAAAGCTCCTATTTTTCCATCATATAATGCCGCCGGCGGAACTAATGCGCCTATTACAAACTCGGATATCTTTAGCTTCTTATACCACCACTGGGCGTCGCCAGATTTCTTGTCATACCATTCAATCTGGCTTTCAAGCCGTGGGTAGCCGGAATCGGGCTCGTCCGAAGTCCGCCCTGGAGTTGTCATGGAGAAGAGCCGATCTGCTTCGTAAGTTCATTTAAATCCCATGCGTACCATGGGAGTTTGAGACGAACCGCAGGTTCTGGAAGCCTTATCTTGCCCGGTCCGCCAGGAAGACCCATACAAATAATTGAATTTCCCTTGTCGATACTTTCTTCAAGCTCCCAAGACACCCACTGGCTTGTATAGGTTAGCTCGCTTACCATACACAGCGTAACCGATGTTCTATTGATTTTTTCCCTGATTTTAGTCCGAATATAAGCCGCATTTTGGCTTTTTATTTCGGTACGAACTGATTCATCATAGAACTCGATGTCAAATTTGGGATTAGCAGCAAGTAGACGAAGACCATTTATTTGCGGTCGATCTTCTACCCGAAAGCTTATGAAGACTCGTTTCATCGCAGCACCCCGCCGATTCGATCATCGACCATAGCACGGATCGAAACAGGCCCCACGACGCGGACGCTCGCCATAGTGGCGAGGCGAAAGGCGCGGGAAGAACCCTTCTACTGGAAGGAGAAAGGCAGGGATGAGGTGTCGGCCCCTCGACCAGCGAAGCGCCAGCCCAACCGCACGCACGGGCGAGGTTCTGCGTCATGCGGAGACCGTCCGACCCCTCACCCTGCCCTCTCCCTCCGGGAGAGGGTTCCGCGTCGGGCTTCCGCGCCAGCCGAGTGAGGCGCGCGGGGAACCCCTCTCCCGGATGGGAGAGGGGCAGGGGTGAGGGACTGCCGGTGGTTATCGAGGCGAGGCGGAGCCGTCGCGCCTTTCGCGGAAACGGCAGGCCCTCATCCGGCCCTCCGGGCCACCTTCTCCCATCCGGGAGAAGGGATAGAGTCGTTGCGGCCAACCCAACCGCAGAATCGGCAAGGTCTCGCCTCATGCGCAGACCGGCCATCCCCTCACCCTGCCCTCTCCCTCCGGGAGAGGGTTCCGCGTCGGGCTTCCGCGACCCTTCCCGTCATGGTCGGGCTCGTCCCGACCATCCACGTCTTCATTCGTCGCGCTCTACGCCCAAGACGTGGATGCTCGCCACAAGGGCGAGCATGACGGCGAGGGCGAAGGGCGCGGGGAACCCCTCTCCTGTAAGGAGAGGGGCAGGGGAGAGGTGACGGCCCCTCGACCAGCGAAGCGCCGTCGTTCTCGGGCGCAGCGCAGCGGAGACCCGAGAATCTCCGGCAGGATGAGGCGCGGGTGAAAAGCGCTCCCGTCACGAGATGCTCGGGTCGAGCCCGAGCATGACGGCGCAGTTATCCCCGCTCCCTTTCGCTGACCTATCCTGCACCCACCTCATCCCCGAGGGGCGGCCGTCCGGAGGCATGCTGGCGACCGGGATGGGGGCGGCGCCTGCGGCCGGCCTTGCACGCTGGACTCGGGAGGCTTCGGGGCACCGTCCTGGGGATAATACGGTCCCTGCGCGAGGAGCTCGCTGAAACGGTCGATCGGCTCTGGCCAATCGGCCCGACAAGCGCGGCCCGGAGCCCAAAATCGCCGGAGGCGGAGCGCCACGGGGCGTGCGGAGGGGGCTCCCTCCGCGCCGCGACCTGGCTCAATGGTTGCGGAACCACCACCCTCGCGCCTCGCGGCGCTCCGCCGCCCCTCACCCAACCGACGTCGCAGGACGGGCGGGACGCCGGCGCGTCAGAAATCGAGGTCGAAGGAGAAGTCGAACCCGCCCATCACGGCGCCGCCGAGGCGGACGGAAATCTCGAAGCCGCGCGTCGCCTCGCCCTCGGGCGGACGGATGGCGACGTCGACGGAAGCGCCGGGACCGCTGCCGTCGAGCGCGTCGCTGAGCGCACGGGCGATCGCGGCGGCCGCCGCCTCGTCGCTCTCGCCGCGCGGCAGGCCGGCGACGGTGGCGCGGCACAGGCTCTCCAGCAGCGTCGAAACGAAGCGGAAGGGCAGGCCGGCGAAGCTCTCCATCGCGGCGCGGTGCTCGTCGGGCACGCGGCCATGGTCATGGGCGGATGCGGCGCGCACCAGCCAGGCCTGGTCGCGGTCGGCCCGGCAGGTCAGGCAGATCAGCCCGGCCCGGGCGAGGTCGCGCGCCACGCCGGGATCGACCAGCGCGCGCAGCGGGATCGCGGCGCTGCGCCCGCCGGCGCCGACGGTTTCGGCGAGGTCGAGCCCGTCGAGCGGGGCGGAATTGCCGAGAATCTCGGTCGGCCAGCCGCTGCGCGACAGGCTGGCCGCGATCTGCGCGGCGACCGCGATCCCGGCCCCGCCGAACAGCGGCGCCCGCCCGGCTTCGCCGGCGCGCAGCACGAGGTCGTTCCAGGCCGCGAAGAGATACTGGCTCTCGGGCGCGCCGCGCAGGCCGCGCCAGGCGTCATGCGCCGGGCCTTCGAGCAGCGATGCGGGATCGTCCAGCGTCGCCACCGCCTGCGC
>JAKFVZ010000070.1 GCA_021732965.1 Reyranella sp. | reverse complement strand
CTGTGAGCGTCGGGAATTTGCCCGAGCCCTCCCAGTCGAAACGACCCGACTCGACGATGACGCCGCCAATCGCCACGCCGTTGCCGCCGATGAACTTGGTCGCCGAATGGAAGACGATGTCCGCTCCCAGGGTCAGCGGCTTGCAAAGCATCGGCGAGGCGAAGGTGTTGTCGATCATCAGCGGGATCTTCGCCTCGTGGGCGATCGCCGCGATGGCCGGAATGTCGAGCACCTCGCCGCCCGGATTGCCGATCGTCTCGCCCAGCACCAGCCGCGTGTTGGGCCGGATGGCCTTGCGAAAGCCCTCATGGTCGCGCGGATGAACGAAGCTCGTCTCGATTCCAAAGCGCGGCAGGGTGAGCGCCAGCATGTTGCGCGTGCCACCGTACAGCGAGGTCGAGGCGACGATGTGGTCCCCTGCGCCCATGAGCGTGGCGATCGCGATATGCAGCGCCGCCTGGCCGCTCGAAACCGCCAGCGCGCCCGACCCCTCCTCAAGCGCGGCGACCCTCTCCTCGAACACCGAGACAGTCGGATTGGAGATGCGGCTGTAGATGTGGCCGCCGACTTCGAGGTTGAACAGGCTCGCCGCATGCTCGACGTCGCGGAAGACGAACGACGTCGTCTGGTAGATCGGCACCGCGCGCGCACCGGTCGCCGGATCGGGATGCTGACCGGCGTGCAGCGCCAGCGTATCGGGCCTCAGGAACTTGGCTTCGACCACTTCACTTCCCCTTTTTGGGCGGTCCGCCGCCGCTATTTCTTGAACAGCGAGGCTGCCGCCGTGGCGTGACTCCGCTTGGCCTTGATCTTCGCCTCGACGCGCTCGAGTTCGCCCTTGAGCACGGTGACGTATTCCTCGAGATCCTCGACGTTCATGACGTCGAGATTCCTCGGTTGTGATTTCTTCTGCCTGGGGTCCAGATCGTCGAGTTCGAAGGCCATGGCGTGTCTCCACGGAAGCGGCTAAGGCAGGACTAGCATCGCTCCACCTGCTTCGAAAGGCCGACCATGAGTGACCTGCCCGCCACGATGACGTGCATCGAGATCACCAAGTATGGCGGCCCGGACGTGCTGGTGCCGGCGACCCGTCCGGTCCCCCTGCCCAGGGCTGGCGAAATCCTGATCAAAGTCGCCGCCACCGCAGTCAACCGTCCCGACATCGCCCAGCGCATGGGCAACTACGCGCCGCCGCCGGGCGCCTCGGACCTGCCGGGCCTCGAGGCCTCTGGCACCGTTGCCGCACTGGGCGACGGCGTGACCGGCTGGAAGCTGGGCGACGCGATCTGCGCGCTGACGCCGGGCGGCTCCTATGCCGAGTACTGCATCGTGCCGGCGCCGCAATGTCTGCCGCCGCCCAAGGGCTTCGACATGCTGCACGCCGCGGCCCTGCCGGAGAACTACTTCACCGTGTGGCACAACCTGTTCGAGCGCGGCCAGCTCAAGGCTGGCGAAACGGTGCTCATCCATGGCGGTGCGAGCGGTATCGGCACGACGGCGATCCAGCTCGCCAAGTCGTTCGGTGCGACCGTGCTCACCACCGTGCGCACGCAGGAGAAGGCGAAGGCGGTGAAGGAACTGGGGGCCGATCACGCCATCATCTACAAGGACAACGACTGGGCGGCCGAGGTTAAGAAGCTGTCCGGCGGCGTCGACGTGGTGCTCGACATGGTGGCGGGCGACTACCTGGCGAAGAACCTGTCGCTGCTGAAGCTCGACGGCCGCTGCGTCGTGATCGCCGTCCAGGGCGGCGCGACGGCGACGGTCAGCGCCGGCATCCTGATGGTCAACCGCCTGACCCTCACCGGCTCGACGCTCCGTCCTCAGAGCGTCGAGAGCAAGGGCCGCATGGCGCGGGGCTTGAAGGAAAAGGTTTGGCCGCTGCTCGAGACCGGCAAGATCAAGCCGATCATCTTCAAGACATTCCCGCTGCGGGATGCGGCCGGCGCGCATGCCGAACTGGAGCGCGCCGACCATGTCGGCAAGGTGATGATGACCGTCTAGGTCTACTGCTCGGCGACGTCGGGCTGGTCGGCTTCGGCCGGATCGACGTCTGCCACGGCGGCCTGCTCGACCACACCGGACTTTGCCGCGTCCTTCTTGCGGGTGGCGTCTTCCCGGGCGGCCTTGCGGCGCGCGCGGTCGACCGCGTCGTTCAGGTCCTTGAGCGAACAGAGACCGAGGGTCACCGGATCGCGCTGACGGACGTTTTGCATGTTCCAGTGCGAGCGGTCCTTGACGGACTGCATGGTGCTCTTGGTCGAGCCGACGAGCTTGGCGACCTGGCTGTCCTGCAGCTCGGGATGTGTCTTCAGCAGCCAGGCAATGGCGTCGGGACGGTCCTGACGCTTGGCCACCGGCGTGTAGCGCGGCCCCTTGGAGCGCGCCTGCGGCATCGGCACGTCGCGCGGGCTGAGCTTCAACCGCGCGTTGCCGTCGGCCTCGACACGCTTGATCTCTTCCTTGGTGAGCTGGCCGTTGGTGGTGGGGTCGTAGCCGGTCATGCCGCCGGCAACCTCGCCATCTGCAATCGCCTGGATCTCAAGCGGGTGCAGGCCGGTGAAGGCCGAAATCTGGTCGAACGTCAGGGTCGTGTTTTCGACCAGCCAGACGGCGGTCGCCTTGGGCATCAACACTTGCGACATGAATTCACTCTCCTGAGCCCGGATATAGAGGCCTGCCCCGGCCCCGCCAACCCGAAAAGCGCATAGCCCTGAAATGGAAACGGCCGGGGTCTCCCCCGGCCGTTCCTGAAGCCAGTGCTTCGGATCGTCTTACTGGATGACGATCTCGACGCGACGGTTCTGCGGCTCGCGGACGTTCGGGCCGGTCTGAACCAGCAGGCCCTGCTCGCCACGGCCAACCACCGCGATCGCGGTCGCCGGCACGCCTTCGCGAAC
>JAKFVZ010000511.1 GCA_021732965.1 Reyranella sp. | reverse complement strand
TGGCATCTCGCGCCGCGCCCGTCCGGTCTGGCAATCCGGCAACCTGGTCGAGGTCGGCTGGCGGGGACGACTTCCCGAGCAACTCGGCAATTACTCGGGCGAACTGCGCGAGCCGCATGCGGCGCGAGCAATGGACGATGCCACCGAGCTGGCGGGACTGGCAGCGGCTTGCGCCGTCATCGATGCCGCCTTGCCGGAGCGCGAGCCCCATCCGGCCATGTTCGATGGATTCCGGGCCTTCCTGGGCTCGCTCGGGCATCCGGGGTGGCCGACCATTTACGTCCGGCTGGAACTGGGCCTGCTGCAGGAGCTGGGCTTCGGGCTCGACCTCGAGAAATGCGCCGCCACGGGCTCGACCGACAACCTGGCCTTCGTCTCGCCCCGGACCGGGCGCGCCGTCTGCCGCGAGGCCGCCGGCCCCTACAAGGAGAAGCTGCTGGCCCTCCCGGCATTTCTATCCACTGGCGGGCTGCCGGCCGATGACGAGGAACTGCGGCAGGGACTCGATCTGACTGGCTTTTTCCTCGAACGGCACGTGTTTTGGCCGCACAACAAGCCCTTGCCTCCCGCACGGTCGAGATTTATGGAATCGCTCCAACGCTAGAATAATCACGGCCGTGGCTCGAACCGCGGTCCTTACCCCTCGTCAGTCTGGTCCATGGCAAAGCGCAACAACGTCGTCCAACTGGCCGAGGTAAAGCCGGTGCAATTCGGGCAGGCGCTCTCCGAGCGCTACCTGTCCTATGCGCTGTCGACCATCATGTCGCGATCGCTGCCGGACGTGCGCGACGGGCTGAAGCCCGTGCACCGCCGTCTGATGTATGCGATGCGCCAGCTCCGGCTCGATCCGAACAGCGCCTTCAAGAAGAGCGCCCGCGTCGTCGGCGACGTGATCGGCCAGTATCATCCGCACGGCGACCAGTCGATCTACGACGCGCTGGTGCGCCTCGCCCAGGAATTCGCCGCGCGCTATCCGCTGATTGAGGGGCAGGGCAACTTCGGCAACATCGACGGCGATAACCCCGCCGCGATGCGTTACACCGAGGCCCGCCTCACCGAGGTGGCCGAGGCGCTGCTGGGCGGGATCGACGAGAACGCCGTCGACTTCCGCCCCAACTACGACGGTTCGACCGAGGAGCCGATCGTGCTGCCGGGCGGCTTCCCGAACCTGCTGGCCAACGGCGCGGCCGGCATCGCCGTCGGCATGGCGACATCGATTCCGCCGCACAATGTCGGCGAGCTCTGCGACGCGCTGCTGCATCTGATCAAGACGCCGAACTCGCGCATCGAGACGCTGGTCGACCTGGTCAAGGGCCCGGACTTCCCGACCGGCGGCATCCTGGTCGAGCCGCGCGAATCGATCGTCGAGGCCTACAGGACCGGCCGCGGCGCCTTCCGCCTGCGCGCCCGATGGGAAGTCGAGCAGCTGCCGCGCGGCCAGTACCGCATCGTCGTCACCCAGATTCCCTATCAGGTGCAGAAGGGCCGGCTGATCGAGCGGATCGCCGAGATCATCAACGCCAAGAAGCTGCCGATCCTCGAGGACGTGCGCGACGAATCGGCCGACGACGTGCGCATCGTTCTGGAGCCGAAGACCGGCAACGTCCCGGCCGAGCTGCTGATGGAGCAGCTCTTCAAGCTCAGCGATCTCGAGACGCGCTTCCCGCTGAACCTCAACGTGCTCGACAAGGACAACACGCCGCGCGTGATGGACCTGCGCGAGGCGCTGCAGGCCTTCCTCTACCATCGGCGCGAGGTGCTGGTCCGTCGCTCGACCTTCCGGCTGGCCGCGATCGAGCGCCGCCTGGAGATCCTCGACGGCTACCTGATCGCCTACCTGAACCTCGACAAGCTGATCAAGATCATCCGCGAGGAAGACGAGCCCAAACCCAAGATGATCAAGGCGTTCGGGCTCACCGACCTGCAGGCCGAGGCGATCCTGAACATGCGGCTGCGCGCCCTGCGCCGGCTCGAGGAGTTCGAAATCCGCGGCGAGCACAAGAAGCTGAGCGGCGAGCGCAAGGACCTCAAGGCCCTTCTGAAGAGCGAAGAGCTGCAGTGGGACGCGATCGCCGACGAGGTGCGCGAGACCAGGAAGAAGTTCGGCGGCAAGACCGAACTCGGCCGTCGCCGCACCGAGCTGGCCGATGCGCCGGCCGAGATCGAGCACACGATGGACGATTTCGTCGAGCGCGAGCCGATGACCATCGTGCTCTCCGAGAAGGGCTGGATCCGCGCCGCCAAGGGCCATCTCGACGACAAGGCGGCCGGCGAGCTGAAATACAAGGAAGGTGATGCGGCGCGCTTTGCCGTTCACGCGCAGTCGACCGACAAGATCCTGGTGTTCGCCACCAACGGCCGTTTCTACACGCTCGGCTGTGACCGCCTGCCGAGCGCGCGCGGCCATGGCGAGCCGATCCGGCTGATGATCGAACTGGGCAACGACCAGGACATCATCCAGCTCGAAGTGCTGAAGGGCGGCCGCAAGTTCCTGGTGGCTTCGGATGCCGGGCGCGGCTTCATCGTGCCCGAAGACGAGGTCGTGGCGCAGACCAAGAACGGCAATGGCGTCCTGAACCTTGCGGACAAGGAGAAGGCGCAGGCTTTCGCCATCGTGCCCGAGGGCGCGAACTCGGTGGCCGTGCTGAGCGAAGGCCGCAAGCTGCTGATCTTCCCGATCGACCAGGTCCCCGAGATGGGCCGTGGCCGCGGCGTGCTGCTGCAGAAATCGAAGGGCGACCAGCTGTCCGACGCGCAGGCCTTCGTGCTGTCGGAAGGGTTACAGTGGGCCAACCGCACCATCCCGGCAGCCGAGCTGAAGTTCTGGCGGGGCGAGCGCGCGCAGGCGGGGCGCATGCCGGAGAAGGGCTGGCCGCGGGCCAAACGATTTAAGGACTGAGAATGGACAT
>JAKFVZ010000311.1 GCA_021732965.1 Reyranella sp. | reverse complement strand
GATGCCCGAAGTGGCGCGCTACGAGCCCCGGCTGGCGCTCGACGGAGGGGACGACGGGCTTGCGGCGTATCGCATCATCGCCCGCGAGGCGCCCGGGCTGGTCGTTCCGGGCGGCTGGGCGGTCGTCGAGGGGGGTGAAGGGCAAGCAGCTGATATCGCGGCCCTTTTTGCCGCCGTGGGCTTCACGCCCGGGCCGCCCCGGCAGGATCTGGGCGGGGTCGACCGGGTGGTTCCGGCCCAGCATTAAGAGGTTGGCAATCCGGGGGAATGGGACTAGGTTCCCCTTACCCCTTGGGGGGCCTGGTCCGACCGGTGAGTGGCGGCGGACACCAAACCCCCTGAAATCAGCCGTGACGGCGCCCGCGAAGGGCAGGGGGGTTCCAACAACAACATCCGTCCGGCGTGTAACTGGCCCAGGTTAATGAGACCAAACAATCGTCAGCGGTCGCGCGGCGGTCGCAGTGGTGGCGGCGGTGGCGGCGGTGGTAACAACCACCATCACAAGCCCCAGCATCACAATCCGAACCGCCCGCCCAATCGAAACCAGATTTTCGATAGCAGTGGCCCCGACGTCCGGGTCCGCGGCAATGCCAACCAGGTCTTCGACAAGTACCAGTCGCTGGCTCGCGAGGCCGCCTCTTCCGGCGACCGCATCCTGGCCGAAGCCTATTATCAGTACGCCGACCACTATTTCCGCGTGATCCAGTCCATGGGTGGCTTCGTGTCGCGCAACCAGGGCTGGGAAGGCGGCGAGGACGGCCAGCAGCCGGGGCAACCTGGCCCGCAGGGGCAGCAGCCCGGCCAGCCGCAGCAGGGCCAGTCCGGAGGCCAGCAGCCGAACGGCGGAGAAAACCAGTCCGGCGATCGCGGCGAGCAAGCCCCCTCTGAGCATCGCGCCTCCGAACACCGGCAGGGCGAGCGTCAGGCCGAACATCGCCAGGGCAATCAACGCCAGAACGATCAACGCCAGCACGATCGCCGCCAGAACGACTATCGTCCGAACGATCGCGACCGTGATCGCGACGATCACGGCGAGGCCGAACCCGGTCTCAACGGCGTGGCGTTCCTGCAGAACGGCCGCAATGCGACCGGCGGCAATGACCCGGCGATCGAGGAGCAGCCCGAGGTTCCGGAATTCGTTCCCGTGACCGGCGGCCGGCGCGGCTGACCGGCGCCTGCCACGAAATTCGAGACAACGCCCGCCGGTAGCCGCCAGCGGGCGTTTTTCTTGGCCCTACAGGTGAATCAGGGTCGGTGCGACGAAGGCCAGCACCGTGAAGCCCAGGCCGAGCACACCGAGGCCGGCGGACAGGAAGGTCAGCCAGACCACCGAGGTCAGGGCCGCCGCTCCCGCCAGCACGATCGCGAGTTGGAACGCGGCCGAGCCGTATTCGAACATGTGATAGGCGGCCATCGACCGGTCGCGATGGGCCTCCTTGGCCTTGGCCCGCGCCGCCAGTTCCTTGCGGCCCTCGTTGGTCTCGGGCTCGGTGTCATAGCGCTGCGCCGTCTGGCGCCACCGCTCGGCCTGCGCCTTGAGTGCCGGCGGCAAGGCGTCCGGCCTGTCCTTGAAGGTCGCCTCGACCTCTTCGGCGGCAGTCCTCAGCGTGGTCTGCCGGATGGTCTTGCCCTGGAAGAAGGACCACAGGTTGGACGCGTCGATGTGGCTGGAAAGCGCGTTCGTCTGGGAACTCTTGCCGCCCATTTCCGAAACCGCCAGCAGGGCGGCGAGGATCGCCACCAGCAGCGCGATCTTCTTGTTCGAGGTGTCGACGTGGCCGTGTCCGCCGGACATTCCAGTGCCTCCAAATCTTGGTCGGCGGCGTTCTTAACCCACGTTTCCAGACGGCGAAAGCCGCACGGAGCCTGAGGTCTTGTACGCTGCAAATCCGATCCCATATCGCCTTCAGGACGCCTCCCAGGAGGGTCCGCTCTTCCGCCCGCCGCTCGACGGGGGCGTAAAGGAAAGGGTTGAGTATGAATCAGGAAAAATACACCGAACGCATGCGGGGCTTCCTGCAGAGCGCCCAGATGATGGCGCTTCGCGAGGGCCATCAGCGGCTCATTCCAGACCATGTTCTGAAGGTACTGCTCGACGATCCGGAAGGCCTCGCGGCCAATTTGATCGGCTCGGCAGGCGGCGATTCGCGCGCGGTCTATCGCGCCGTCGAAGCCAACCTCGCCAAGCAGCCCAAGGTCGAGGGCCAGGGCTCCGGCCAGATCTACCTGGCGCCTGAGACCGCACGCCTGTTCGACCAGGCCGAGACCATTGCCGAGAAGGCGGGCGATTCGTTCGTCACGGTCGAGCGCATGCTGATCGCGCTGGTGCTCGCCAAGGGGACCGAGGCGGCCGAGGCGCTCGCCAAGGGTGGGGTGAAGCCCCAGGCGCTCGAAAAGGCGGTGCAGGAGCTGCGCAAGGGCCGGACCGCCGATTCGGCGTCGGCCGAGGACAGCTACGACGCGCTGAAGAAGTACGCGCGTGATCTCACGCAGGCCGCCCGTGACGGCAAGCTCGACCCGGTGATCGGCCGCGACGAGGAGATTCGCCGCACCATCCAGGTGCTGAGCCGCCGCACCAAGAACAATCCGGTGCTGATCGGCGAGCCCGGCGTCGGCAAGACCGCCATCGCCGAGGGCCTCGCGCTGCGCATCGTCAACGACGACGTGCCGGAATCGCTCAAGAACAAGAAGCTGATGTCGCTCGACCTCGGCTCGATGGTCGCGGGCGCGAAGTTCCGCGGCGAGTTCGAGGAGCGCCTCAAGGGCGTGCTGTCGGAAATCTCGTCGGCCGAGGGCGAGATCATCGTCTTCATCGACGAGTTGCACACGCTGATCGGCGCCGGCAAGGCCGACGGTGCGATGGACGCCTCCAACATGCTGAAGCCAGCCCTGGCGCGCGGCGAGCTGCATTGC
>JAKFVZ010000306.1 GCA_021732965.1 Reyranella sp. | reverse complement strand
AGGCCCTCGCCACCCTGCCGTCCCTCGATGCTCTGCGCGGGAAGATCATCGGCCTCCTGCAGGCTCCGGCGACCAAGGTCGCCGGCGTGCTCGTGGCACCGGCTGGTCAGCTCGCTCGTGTGTTCGGGGCTTATGGAGCCACGGAAGACGGCGCGAAGGCGGCGTAAGTCGCTACCAAATCGACGTCACGAAATCGAAGTTCGGGTTACTAGGAGACTAAAATGGCTAATCTCGAAAAGCTGGTCGAAGAGTTGTCGGCCCTGACGGTCCTCGAGGCCGCTCAGCTCAGCAAGCTGCTGGAAGAGAAGTGGGGCGTCAGCGCCGCCGCTCCGGTCGCCGTCGCCGCCGCTGGTGGCGCTGCTGCCGCTCCGGTTGAGGTGAAGGACGAGTTCAGCGTCGTTCTCGCCGCCGCCGGCGACAAGAAGATCAACGTCATCAAGGTGGTCCGCGAGATCACCGGCCTGGGCCTCAAGGAAGCCAAGGATCTGGTCGAGGCTGCGCCGAAGCCGATCAAGGAAGGCGTGCCGAAGGCCGATGCCGAGAAGCTCAAGGCCAAGCTCGAGGCCGAAGGCGCCAAGGTCGAACTCAAGTAAGAACGTTTACCGGCCGGGCCGGCTTCCTTCGGGAGGCCGGCCCGTTCGGGCCTCTTTTCCGAACGGACTTCCCTGCGGGGTCCGTTCCGACAAGTGGCCCTCTGCGACGGATGGGGCGAACGGCTGGCGGGCCGGGAGCTCCGAGAAAGCAGCGGGTGTTTATCACCGCCCTTGAACCTTCGAGGACGCAGGATGGCCACGGCCTTCAACACGCGCAAACGGATTCGTCGTTTCTTCGGCCACATCGAATCGGTGGCGCCGATGCCGAACCTCATCGAGGTCCAGAAGAGCTCCTACGAGAGCTTTCTCCAGCGCGTCACGCCGGCTGCCAAGCGCACCCAGTCGGGCCTCCAGGAGGTCTTCCGCGGCGTGTTTCCGATCAAGGACTTCGCCGAGCGCGCCAGTCTCGAGTTCGTGAAGTACGAGTTCGAGGAGCCCAAGTACGACGTCGAGGAGTGCCAGCAGCGCGGCATCACCTACGCCGCCCCGCTCAAGGTGACCCTGCAGCTCGTGGTTTGGGACATCGACGAGGAAGCCGGCTCGCGCTCGATCCGCGATATCAAGGAGCAGGACGTCTACATGGGCGACATGCCGCTCATGACCGACAACGGCACCTTCATCGTGAACGGCACCGAGCGCGTGATCGTCTCGCAGATGCACCGCTCGCCGGGCGTCTTCTTCGACCATGACAAGGGCAAGACCCACAGCTCGGGCAAGTACCTGTTCGCCGCCCGCATCATCCCGTACCGCGGCTCGTGGCTCGACTTCGAGTTCGACGCCAAGGACCTGATCCATGTCCGCATCGACCGTCGCCGCAAGATCCCGGTGACGACGCTGCTGCTGGCGCTCGACAACGACGCCACCTGGAAGAAGCGCACGACGGCGATCGCCAAGAACCAGACCCTCGATCCCGCCGAGGCCCAGGGCCTGTCGCCCGAGGAAATCCTGGCGGCGTTCTACGGCCAGGTCGTCTACAAGCGCGAAAAGGACGGTTGGAACACGCCGTTCGAGGCCGAGTCGATGCGCGGCGTGAAGCTGACGCACGACCTGGTGAACGGCAAGACCGGCAAGGCGGCCGCCGAGGCCGGCACCAAGATGACGCCGCGCCTGCTCAACAAGCTCAAGGAAGCGGGCCTCAAGGAAATCCGCGTCTCGCAGGAAGAGCTGATCGGCCGCTATGCCGCACTCGACGTCATCAACGAGAAGACGGGCGAGATCTACGTCGAAGCCGGCCAGGAGATCACCGAGGCGGTCCTCGAGCTCTTCAACGAGAACGACATCGACCTGCTGCCGACGCTCGCCATCGACCACGTCAATGTCGGCCCGTACATCCGCAACACGCTGGCGGCCGACAAGAACACGAACCGCGAAGAAGCGCTGCTCGATATCTACCGCGTCATGCGCCCGGGCGAGCCGCCGACGCTCGAGCAGGCCGAGACCCTGTTCCAGGGTCTGCTGTTCGACATCGACCGCTACGATCTGTCCCCGGTCGGCCGCGTGAAGATGAACATGCGCCTCGAGTTCGAGGGCGTTCCCGACACGCAGCGCACGCTGCGTCGCGAGGACATCCTGGCGGTGGTTCGCGTGCTGCACGGCCTGAAGGACGGCCGCGGCGAGATCGACGACATCGATCATCTCGGCAATCGCCGCGTTCGCTCGGTCGGCGAGCTGATGGAGAACCAGTACCGCGTCGGCCTGCTGCGCATGGAGCGGGCGATCCGCGAGCGCATGAGCTCGATCGACATCGACACGGTGATGCCGCACGACCTGATCAATGCCAAGCCGGCGGCGGCGGCGGTGCGCGAGTTCTTCGGCTCCTCGCAGCTCTCGCAGTTCATGGACCAGACCAACCCGCTGTCGGAAGTCACCCACAAGCGCCGTCTCTCGGCGCTTGGACCGGGCGGCCTGACCCGCGAGCGTGCCGGCTTCGAGGTGCGCGACGTGCATCCGACGCATTACGGCCGCATCTGCCCGATCGAGACGCCGGAAGGCCCGAACATCGGTCTGATCAACTCGCTGGCGACCTACGCGCGCGTCAACCAGTACGGCTTCATCGAGAGCCCGTACCGCAAGGTCACGGCCGGCCGCGTCAGCGACGAGGTCGTCTACCTTTCGGCGATGGAGGAGGGCCGCTACACGGTCGCCCAGGCCAACGCCGAGATCGACGCCAAGGGCAAGTTCGTCTCCGAACTGGTGCAGTGCCGCAAGGGCGGCGAGTACATCCTCGGCCGTCCCGAGACGATCGACTTCGTCGATGTCTCGCCCAAGCAGATCGTGTCGGTCGCCGCGGCGCTCATCCCGTTCCTCGAGAACGACGACA
>JAKFVZ010000586.1 GCA_021732965.1 Reyranella sp. | reverse complement strand
GCCTGGCGCGGGATCTTCTCCAGCGTGGCTATGGCGTCGGCGCAGATGCCCTGGTGCGTCTGGGGATGATGCAGGCGCAGGCGCAGATTGCCGTTGTCCATGACCGGCGGCCCGCTGCCGCGGCTGCGGTCCATGGACATCATCTCCGTACCGCCGGCGATCACCAGGTCTTCCATGCCCGACTTGATGCAGGCGGCGGCGAGGCTCACGGCGCTGATGCCCGAGCCGCAGAAACGGTCGATCGTGATGCCGCTCGCCTTGACGTCATAGCCGGCGTCGAGGGCGGACATGCGACCGAGATCGCCGCTCTGCTTCGAGACCTGGGCGGCAGTCCCCCAGATCACGTCGCCGACTTCCTTCGTGTCGATCCTGTTGCGTTCGGCGATCGCCTTGAGAACGGTCGCACCGAGCTGCTGCGGATGAACCTCCCACAGTGCGCCCTTGCCCGCCTTGCCGACGCCGCGGGGCGTGCGGCAGGCATCGATGATCCATGCTTCGGTCATTGTCTTGTCCTTTCCCGATGCCGACTTTAGCGCGGCGCCATGCGGATGGCGCCGTCGATGCGGACATCTTCGCCGTTGAAGTAGCCGCAGGTGATCATCGTATGGGCGACCTGGGCGTATTCCTCGGGGCGTCCCAGACGCTTGGGGAACGGCACCGAGGCGGCCAGCGCCGCCTTGACGTTGTCCGGCGCCCGCGCAAGCAGCGGCGTGTCGAAGATGCCGGGCAGGATCGTATTGCAGCGAATGCCGTCATTGGAGAGGTCGCGCGCCACGACGAGCGTGATGCCGACGACGCCGGCCTTCGAGGCCGTATAGGCGACCTGGCCGATCTGGCCGTCCTCGGCCGCGACCGATGCGGTGTTGAGGATCACGCCACGATCGCCGTCGGGCTGCGGGGCAAGCGTCAGCATGCCTGCCGCCGACTTGGTGATGCAGCGAAACGTGCCGATGAGATTGACGTTGATGATGCGCTCGAAGTTCTCCAGCGGATATTCCTTGGGAGCACCGGTCGTCCTGTCGAGCGATGCGGTCTTCTGGGCACCGCCGCCGACGCCGGCGCAGTTCACCAGAATGCGCTCCTGTCCGTTGGCCGCCCGCGCCTTCGCGAACCCGGCCTCGACCTCTTCGGTCGACGTCACGTTGACCTTGCAGAAGACGCCGCCGATTTCCCGGGCGAGCGCCTCGCCCTGTTCCGCGTTGAGGTCGAAGATCGCGACCTTCACGCCGTGCGAGGCCAGCATGCGCGAGGTGGCGGCACCGAGGCCGGACGCACCGCCCGTAACGACCGCGGCCACTGTCTTGTCGAGTTGCATGAGCGATGATTCCCCCGAGAGATGATTGTCGTGAGTGGTTCACCGGGATTGTTAGAGCATCGCGACCGCGGTTGGCCAGAGGCGTGTATCAGCCCCTCGAGCCGTGGAGACGACGCGCCGGTTGCTGGCTCGGCTAACGCGCGCTTGGTCAAATTCAGGACGCTGGCTTCTTGCCTCCTCCGGGCATCATCGTGACAATGCCTCGCAGATTGCACTCCAGGCGAGCCCAGTGTGTCGGTCGCGGACATGGCGTAACGGGCCACCTCAAGCGCGCCAATCCAACGCCAACTCGCGGCTTTCCCGGCCGCATCTGTTTCTTATCTGAGGGGAACGTCGGATGAACTCTGCTTTGTGCAGGAAACTCGGAATCGGGTTTCCGCTGTTCGCTTTCAGCCATTGCCGCGACGTCGTGGCCGCGGTGTCGAATGCCGGTGGCTTCGGCGTGCTGGGCGCCGTCGCCCATACCGCGGAGAGCCTTGCAATCGATCTCAAATGGATTGACGAGCACGTAAACGGCAAGCCCTACGGGATCGACCTGCTGATTCCCAACAAGATGGAGGACAAGGAGGGCGGGCTGACGGCGGCTGACCTCGAGGCCCGCGTGCCGCCGGAGCATCGCCGACATGTCGCCGGCCTGCTCGCCCGGCATGGCATCGATACCGCCGACCTGTGGTCTGCCGGGCAAGGCGGCCACGACTATACCGACAACATGCGGGAAGGCGGCGCGGCTCGCCTTCTCGACGTCGCCTTCAGCCATCCCATCAAGCTGTTCGTGAATGCCCTGGGCGTGCCGCCGCCTTCGATCATGAAACGCGCCCGCGACAAAGGCATCCTGGTGGGCGCCCTCACCGGTGCCAAGGAACATGCGATCAAGCACGCCAAGGCCGGGGTCGACATTCTCGTGGTCGCTGGCACCGAGGCGGGCGGGCACTGCGGCGAGGTCTCGACCATGGTGCTGGTGCCCGAGGTGCTGCAGGCCATGGAGGACTACAAGGACATCCACGTCCTGGCGGCCGGAGGAATCGCGACCGGGCGGCAGATGGCGGCGTGCATGGCCATGGGCGCCGCCGGAGCCTGGACCGCCTCGGTCTGGCTGACGACGGCGGAGGCCGAGACGACCCCGACGGTTAAGAAGAAAATGCTGGCCGCGACCTCGCGCGATACCGTGCGGTCGCGCAGCCGGACCGGCAAGCCGACGCGGCAGCTCAAGTCGGCCTGGACCGACGGCTGGCACGGCGAGAGCGCCCCCGATCCGCTGCCAATGCCGCTGCAAGGCCTCATCAGCCGGCCGGCGCTGGCCAAGATCGACAAGCTTGCCGACAGCGGTCACGAGGGAGCCCAGCAGCTTGCCACCTACTATGTCGGGCAGGCGGTCGGCCTCATGAACACCGAACAGTCAGCGCGTTCGGTCGTCTACGATTTCATGAAGGACTATGCCGACGCCGCGCAGCGCCTGGCGGGCACGCTCGAGGATTAGAGCGCCTTCTTGCCGCTGCCCTCTGAGCGCCGATTGACAGTAGACCTGCAATCCCGGCAGCTTGTCGCCAACAAGAACGTCCGCGCAAAGCGGGCGACGAGGAAACGTTTTTCGACAGGGA
>JAKFVZ010000432.1 GCA_021732965.1 Reyranella sp. | reverse complement strand
CCGCCCATTGGCATCCGTGGTCTCCTTCCATTCGTTGATCCAGGAGAAGCGGTGACGTCGCCGTTCTGCAGGCTGGCGGATGGACGTCAGCACGCTCGTTGACTGCAGCCGGTCGAGCGCGGCCTTAAGACGCTCGTAGTCTCGTGCACCTGTGCCGCGGCCGACGAACGTCAGAATCTCGTAGGGCGTCGCCGCCATCAGGCGGGATGTCTGCAGTCCGGCATCTCTCGCCTCGACGATCTGTGAGGCGGCCCAGATCAGCACGTCTGCATCCCAGATGGTCGCCATGCCGTGGTCTGGGACGCCCTCGACACGGATGGCTACGGTGCGGGTGCGGTAATCTATCGGCAAGACACGCTTGGACTTGGCCAGCGAGAAAAAGGGATAGGCCATGAGGTTCTGCTGGTCGCGCGGCGCCAGGCCCCCCGGCAATGCGCGAAACAAATGCAGCTGGTTGCGCTCGCTGGCCCGCTTGTGCTGAGACGTCATGCGCTGGCTTCGATCAACGCCGAAGCCGGGCGGCATCGGCGGGAGCCGCGACATGTCGCTTGGCCGGGAGCACGGTCCCCGCGCCAGGATCGGACGTTGAGGTCTTGGCGCCGCGATCGGCCCATGCCTTGAGGTCGTCGATGGCATACACGACGCGACCGCCAATCTTCCGGTAAGTCGGGCCGGTTCCGTAGGTCCGATGTTTCTCCAGGGTGCGCCCGGAGAGACTCAGAAAGCGCGCAGCTTCAGGGGTGCGCAGAAAGCGTGGCGGCAAGCCGGCGGTTGGATCTGGCATTTGAGGGGCTCCGTGTCCTGGCGAGAGCCGTCGACGGTGACGGCGGATCGACGGTCACGGTGGCGGAGGACGACGGCGTAGGAGGATGACGGACTGGCGTGCTTTGAACGCGGCACCCCGAGCCCGGGCGAGCGGCGGCTAACGCCCTGCGCGCAGTAGCTTCCGATAGCCTCCGTTCATCATGGTTACGGCATCGGTGACCAGCCGGATGGTCTGGCCCCTGATGGATGACGTTTTCCAAGGGAAACGGACGACGGCCTCCGAGCCGTGAAGCGCCAGGGCAATTTCCCGGTAGCTCGCTCCCTCTAGATGACCGTCCAGCGCGCGGATCATGCCGAGGAGCCGGTTCCGGAGGCGGGCCGTTATCCGCCAGGCAGGCGGAAGCGCGCCTGCCGGCTGGCGGTCGAGGCGCCGCTTGAAGCGCAACAGACCGGCAAGGCGCAGGAGAACGGTCTCATCGAGCGGGACGAGCGCTGCAATCGGCAGCGCCGGCTGCACCCCATGAAGAAAGAGATGATGCGGGCCACCGGCGTCATCCACAACGCAAGGACGCTCAGTTGACGGTATCAGGTCAGCAAAGGACCCTAAGCGATAGGCGTTACCAAAACACTCAGGTGCAGCAACAAGAATCACTGCATGAGGTATCAGTTCAGGCCGCCATAAAACCGGTGCCGCCGACGCCCCGAGGGCTGGATCGCGGGCGAAAGGAAAGCCCCCAGTTCCCTCCCACTGTTTCTGAACTCAGTTCCGATTCATCCGGATTTTCGCCAATTCCGTCATAGTCGTCTCGGTAAGCCGGATTGCGCCGGAGGAACTCCCACGCGAAACCAGCGCGATTCAGATCCTTCAGCGCGTCGACATAATCCGGCGACCTCCAATCGGGTCTCTTCGTCATCAAAGACTCCGTCTTACACACGATTACTCGGGGCTAACCGAAGCAAGCCTTTCATGCGACCAACGGTTGTTGAAGAACCCAAACACCGAACGCGCGATGTCGTCTGAAGAGGTCCCAAAGCGTCTATCTGAAGACGCGTCTTTGATGATGACCTTCAGTTGCGTGGTGCACGCAACAGATGGCGAAAGCCCTTCTCGGTCATCCACCGAGCCCGCGCCAAATGACTGTCATGGACCAAGCGGGCGCGCTCGGGTTCTTGCGTAGGATCGAGGCCAAAGACAATTTGCACTGCTTCCCGCCAGTCCGCGGACTCAGCGGAAGCGTCCAGCAGACGAAGATAGGTCACGAAATGCCGCTCGTCATAGGCCGTCACCTGGTCGCTTTCAGGAGGGCTGTCGTTAAAGGGAGGTGTGGTCATCGCGGCTCATAAGCAGGGAGAGATTACCGGTACCCCAGCCACCGCATTGTCACAGCCCAAGGAGCCAGTGGCGATGCACGCGGCGCATCACGTCAGTCAATTCGTATGCTCACCACGTGAGTAGTGAAGGCCATCGAAGCCTGATCTGCATAAAAGCATAGACACATCGGCACGCCAGCAAAATGGCCGCGTATTATAGTACGTAGCGTCAGAATACGCGATTGCCTCCTATCCTGCGAATGGACATTCGCAAGGTGTTCGGCGCCAACGTCCGCTCTTACCGACGGGCGGCTGGCCTCAGTCAGGAGGCCGTCGCCGTTCGCATGGGCGCGGACCGGGCCTATATCAGTGCGATCGAGCGTGGGCTCCAGAACGTGACTCTTCTGTCGATCTGGGAAACAGCGCAGGCACTGAGCGTGCGTCCGGCTGACCTCCTGATGGAGCCTGCGTCAAAATCGAAGTCGTAACCGCAAGGGATCGTCACCGACAGGCGAAGACGCCCTTCCCCCGCTCTAACCGAAGGGCGGCTTCGTGCGGCCGCCATCCCCTCTCAGCGGCCGCATAGAGCCCGGTCCGGCGCAGCCGGATGCGCCAACTCCCATCAGTCGATAATGCGCCGTCTCAAGATTGGTAGCGTAGGCAAAATCCCAGATCGGCAGTCACCGCGCTGGGCGTCGCGATTGGCGTGCGGGCCGGGGTGTCCCATTTGAGCAAAGAAAAACCCCGCCCGGTTCACCGGGCGGGGCTTCGGGAGCGCTGACTTACTCGCCGCTCTTCTTGCGGATGCGCGACCAGATCAGGGTGAACCCCTCGCCGTCCTCATC
>JAKFVZ010000431.1 GCA_021732965.1 Reyranella sp. | reverse complement strand
GTCTCGAAGGATGGGCAACAGGCAAGGTGCGCGCGCCCACCCTTCGAGACGCGCTCCAGCGGAGCGCTCCTCAGGGTGAGGTAGTGTTGGAATGCTCGGCTCGATTCAATCTCGCCCAAAAACGCTCTAGAGTCTTTCCGATGCAGATAGATCAAACACCCGCCTCATCCTGAGGAGCGCCGCGCAGCGGCGCGTCTCGAAGGATGGACAACAGACGCGGTGCGCGCGCCCATGCTTCGAGACGCGCTCCTGCGGAGCGCTCCTCAGCATGAGGTTGGTGTTGTGGTTCCAACTTGCTGCTTGGAACGCCTACTTCTTGCACTCGAGCTTGGTGAGGCGTGGCATGAAGGTCGGAAGCGCCGTCGAGGCACCGGCCGGCCAGGCGCGGGGCCAGGCCTTGTCGGCGAGCTTCTTCTCGACGATCGGCACGAGCAGATTGAATGCCGTCCAGGCGCGGATGCGCGTGCCGGCGTAGTTCGTGTGCACGGCGTCGGTGAAGAGATCCGGATCGAACGGCATGATGCCCGCGATGTCGAGGAAGTCGATGCCGTGCGTGGCGGCATACTTCGCGAAGTACCTGTTCTGGAACTTCGCCAGCCGTTCGAGGTCGCGATAGCGGTACGGCCAGTTGGCGGCGTTGAGCTGTTCGATGATGTACTTGTGGCGGACCGGATCGACGACCAGCCCGTCCTTCACCATCAGGAAGAACGACGCGAGCGCCATGTCGGCGCCGATCGTCGCGAGATCGCCGCGGATCTGGTCGAGGTCCTTCTGGATGATGCTGAGGCTGACCGGCAGGTTGGCGAAATCGAGCTGCGGCGACATCTCGTCGAGTCCCTCGGGCCAGACGACCTTGTAGTCGGGCTTGGGCCATTCGCCGCCACCGCCCGTGCCGGCACCGGCAATGGCGAACGCCGCCTGGACGCGGCCGATCAGGGCAGAGTAGCGCGCACCCTCCTTCAGCCACGCGACCGCGGCCGGCTCCTGCGCGTTCGAGGGCCGCGCGATCGGATCCGTCGGTACCTTCTCGACGATCGACGCCGGCCGGAACTGATTGCCCCCCTCGTGATAGACGACGAGATCGGGCCGCAGCGGCAGAACCTCGGTGCGCACGATGGCGGCAAGGTCGGCCGCGATGATGCTTTCGCGGCCCGCGTTCAGGACCTCGAACCGGATGCCGAGGCCCTTGGCCTTCGACCACATGTTCATCCAATGGCCGACATACTCGGGCCAGGAGTACGGAAGATGATGCGCCTCGACCACGGTCGAGGACCCCACGAAGACGATCCGGACGGTCTTCTCGGGCCGCGGATTCTCGATCGGAGGACCGCGCCAGCCGATCTGGTTGGTCGTGAGGCCGCTCGGGATCGTGACGTCGGGCAGGAAACGGTAGGGCGGCCGCTCCTGGCCGTCGGGCGGGTCGTAGAGGAAGAGCTGGCCCGGCGCGTGGCGCAGGAACCAGTGATTGCAGGGATCGCCGGAAAAGCTGGTGTTCCAGACCTTGAAAGCATCGGAGGGACGAAACCACATGCCGCCGACCGGATTGGCCTCGACGAAGCGATAGAGCCGCTCCCAGTCATCGGGGACGGCGCGCTTGTTGGGAAGTGGCGCCGGCTCGGTGGCGAACCACTCGCGCTCGACGCCCGGCGCGCGCGGCACCTTGTCGACGGAGTCCTGCTTCACGCTGGCAAGCCCGGTCGGCTCGCTGAGCGGCATGTAGAAGATCGTGTAGCCGTCGATGTAGCGGACGACGCCCTCCGCGGCGACCACGCACAGGGCGATCGAGACCAGGAAGAGCAACGCGTCCTTGAGGAAACGCATCACTTGCAGCCCTTGCCCTGGTCCTTGCACAGACCGTCGAGCAGCGTGTCGAGTTCCGGCACCATCATCGTGGTGAAGGCGGCCATCGCCGCACCGTTGGGATGCGGATCGGGAACCGTCACCCAGAGGCTCGCCGGGTCGAGATTCTGCACCGTCGGCAGCATGTCGAAGAACGGCACGCCCAGCCCCTCGACGTCGGCCTTCACCTTGGCGGTGACCTCGGGAAAGGGATAGGGCTTCAACTCGCGCAGTTCGGGAATGTTGAATACGACCAGTTTGACGCCCATCTCGCGCGCCGTCGCGGCGAAGCCCTGGATGGCCTTGCGGGTCTGCTGCCAGCCGGCGGCATCGTCCCTGTAGAGTTCTCGGTAGTAGCGCTTCCAGTCGGGCGCCTCGCCGAACTGGCGCATCAGCGAATCGAGTCGATACTTGAACACGACCCACGCCGCCGAATGCTCGTCGAGCCACGAGGTCTTGCCGTAGGTCGGCATCGGCTCGGCATCGTTGATGAAATAGCTCAGCACGATGATGTCGGGCTTCAGCTTGGCCGCGCTGTCACGGAACAGCGTGAGTTCCTGCAGCGTGTTGTGATTGCCCACGCCGAGGTTGTAGCTGTCGACCTTGCGACCTTCCTTCAGCAGGGCGGCCGTGACGCGGGCCGCCGCGGTCTCGTTCTGGGCGACGCCCCAGCCCAGGGTCGTCGAATCGCCCACGAAGGCGATGCGCGCCACGCCGGCCGGCGCCTTCTCCGGAATCTCCGACGAGCGGAAGCCACGCGAATCGGTCGTCACCTTCACGCCCATGAGCTGGGCTTCGGCATTGGGACGGTGGCGATGGCCGAGATCGGGATGCATGTCGCGCACCTTCACGTCGCGTGCGTAACGCCACATCTCGAGTTCGTAGAGCATGCCGTTGTCGAGAAACAGCCGGGTCATGCCTTCGAGGCAGAGTGCACAGACAGCCGTGAGGATCACGACGAGAAGCGTATTCTTGAGAAAATTCATCGACCTTGTCGCTCGAGCGGTTCATCCAGAAAGCACGCGGACGGACGTCCAAGCCCTCGGACGGGGCGCGTTGGCTGGGGCGCCAGGATTCGAACC
>JAKFVZ010000671.1 GCA_021732965.1 Reyranella sp. | reverse complement strand
CCGTGCAGTGACTCTAGGCCCATCCAGCGTGCCGTGGGCCGGAAATCCAGCCCCGGGAAGGAGCGCTGAAGCAGCTTAGCCATCCTGGGATCGCAGGTAATCGAGAGATTTGCGATCCGCTCGTTCAGAGCCGGATAGAAAGTACTCCAGAGCGTCTCGTCGCCGAGACCCCATGCCGCGAGCGCCAGGACCTTGTTGTCGGGACGGATGACGGAGAGCGATTGGGCGAACCTATCGGCTCCCACGTTCTGGCGAACCGCCGCAGACAAGGGTGAATCGCGATAGGTCAGCAGCGCGGACCGCAGATCGCCCACGCCGAAATGCACATGCGTCAGCAGGCCGATCGCGCGCGATTTCAGTTCCGGCGAATTGAAGTACAGGGGCTGGGAATCAACGAAGTCCTTCGCCTCGCCGAACCTTCCGCCGGCGCAGAGGATTTGCACCAATTCGTCATAGGCGCGGTAGTAGAAGGGAGCCTTCTTAAGCAGGCGTCGGATAGCGCCTTCCGCCTGCTCGAGGCGCCCGTCGAGACGCGACGCGTGCGCCAGAAGCAGCCCAAGCTCGGCATGATAGCCGGTTACCGCGAGGGCCTGCTCAAGTGTCCTCAAGGCGCATTCGAAATGATGGAGGAAAATCCGCGCACTGGCGAGGAACACCCATTCCTCGTCGGTCTTCCGCGACCTTGCCTCGATTTGCCCGAGGTGGTGGTGCCAGAACGAGTCCTCGTTGTCTCGGCCTTCGATCTCGACGAGGGCGTTGAAGGCCTGCTTATGCGTCGGCTGTGACTTGAGACACGCCGCATAGGCTTCGATGCTCGCCCGACGATCGTCCAGCGCCTGCTGAGTGATGCCGAGTTGATAGAACGCGTCGGTGCGGGCCGCAATCGATCCGGTCGCATGACCGAAGTAGGACTGCGCCAGCCGCGGCTCGTTGCGCGCAAAGGCAAGCAGCCCAAGACGATGCAAGGCCTCCCCGTCCTGCACGTTGAGCTGGATGGCGCGAAGGAGAGAACTCTCCGCGCCAGCCAGATCCCCCAACTTTTCCTGCGCTTCGGCGATCGCGCGATGAGCGGCGCCATCGTTCGGCGCCAAAGCAGCCATCTGCCGGCGGACCGACAGGGCCTCAGCCCAGTTGAACTGAGCCGCGACGATGCGGTCGAGCAGTTGCAGGATCTGCTTTTGGTGGGACTTTGAAGGTGACGAGAGCAGCTTCCGGCAGACACCTTCCGCCTCGGGATAGCGGCGCATGTCCGCAAGCAATTCGGCCCGCAAGATTTCACTGCGACCGGATTCGCTGAACAGCGACAGCAGTTCGAGCGCGAACCCGTAGGAATGATCGTCTCGTGCAGCGGCGATCAGCAGGAACTGGTGCGGTCCGATAACCGTTGCGATATCCGCAGCAACGTCAGGTGGGATGGCCGACAGACTGTCGATGCCTCGCAGCAAATCCCAGATCCTGAGGGCGGTCTCCCGCGACTGCTTGCTCTTCGTCGGCAAGCGCCGAAGGTTCTGGATGACTTCTGCCCAGGCGCCGAGCGCGATGTCGCAGCGAATACGCGCTTCCAGCAGCCTTCGGTCGAGCTTGCGGCCCGCCGTGCTGCGTCCGAGCACGCCATCGGCGGCCTTCACGTCCCCGAGATCGATGAGGACCCTTGCATAGGAAAGGAGTTGTTCCGAATCGTTGGGGAAGCGCTCCACGACGCGCGCGTAGACCTTGGCCGCTTCGTGTGCATCGCCCTTCCGCGCGAGATGGGCTGCCAGCGACTTGATCAGTTCGGGATGATCGGGAGAGAGCTGCCTCGCGCGATCGAAATGAAGCGATGCCTTGCTTTCGACAGCCATCGCTTCGAACGTGATGGCAAGCCGCAGGTGGGCTTCGAACGAGTTCGCATCCACGTCGAGGACGGCCAGCCAACGCTCGCACGTCGCTTCGCGGTCGACCGCGGCCGTTGCGATGCGGGCATAGACGACGAGCAGTCGAGGGTCCCGTGGCGACGAGCGCAGGAAGTTTTCCACCAGCCGGTCGGCTTCGTCATAGCGCTTCAGCCTTCGCAGCACGTCCGCCAACTCGACGGCGTTCTCGATGCTGTTGGGGGTGGCGGACATGACCCGGCGCCAGGCCCTTTCCGCATCCTCCCAATGACGTGCCTGTGACCTGTCGAGCGCGCGCGTCCGCAGCGCCGCCACGCGTCTGCTGTCGATCCTGCTGGCCAGGTGCTGGACGAGGTTCATCAAGCGCAGAGACTCGTATTCTTTGTTGTTCGAATGATGTTGTACCCGGACAGGATGGATATAGTACTGCGCTGGATGCGGCGACAATTTCCGACAGGGCGGGCCTCGATATTCGCGCTTCCGAGACAGCGGCATGTTTCATGCCGCGGAATCGCCGCAAGATAAATACACACGATGTGCAATTCCAATGGTCAGGACCGTAAGACGATGAGCATTGCCTATGACGCGGCTTTCTCCGTCGAGGGAAAACATCTCCTTCTGACCGGTGCCGGCGGGTACCTGGGCTCCGCCATGGCCCGTCTTCTCGTCGCCGGGGGCGCACACGTCATCGGGGTAGGCCGCAACGGCGACCGGCTGCAGAGCCTCGCAGAGGAGCTTGGCGCGGGTCCGGGCCGGTTTCGTCCCCTCGTGCTCGACATTGCCGACGAGGCCGGCATGACCAAGGCCTTCGAGGCACTCGACGTGCCGCAGCTGGACGGCCTGATCAACAACGCGGCCATCGGCAAGACCGGATCGCTGCGACTGGCCGACAAGGCCACCTACATGGAAATCTACGACGTCTCCGTGGCCTCGGTCGCCGCGAGCATCCGACTGCTCCTTCCGGCCCTCCAGAAGGCCGTGGCGAACAGCGGAAGCGCCTCGATCGTGAACGTCTAGTCGATGTACGGCATCGTCAGCCCCGATCCGCGGGTCC
>JAKFVZ010000695.1 GCA_021732965.1 Reyranella sp. | reverse complement strand
ACCGCGAACTGGACCTTGTAGGCATCGGCCTCGGACAGGTAGGCCGTCGCCGCAATGATGTCCATCGGCATCCGCGAACGCCTTCCCTCGGCGATCTTTTCAGCAAGCGCGGCGATCTCTTTGGCGTCCACGGCGGTTCCCTGCCTACTTGACGGTGATCTCGGCGCCGCCCAGCCCGACGAACTCGGTCTTGGCGACGCCGGGGCCCGGCAGGAACTGCGGCGGATGCACCGAGCCGGTGAGGATCATGTCGCCGGCCTTCAGCTGCTTGCCGTTGGCGATCAGCTTGTTGGCGAGCCAGGCGAGCGAGATCATCGCGCCGCCCATCACGTTGCTGCCGGGACCGGCGCCGATCTCCTTGCCCTCGAATTCCGAGCGACCCTTCACGTTGACGAAGTCGGTCTTCTGCCAGTCCTTGATCTCGGTGCCGACGACGCAGGCGGCCTGCAGCACGTCGTCGACGATGCGGCCCGGGCCGCCCAGCTTCGAGACATCGCCGTAGCGGTTCTCGACGACTTCCATGCCGCAATAGAGATTGGAGACGAAGCCCATGATCGACTGGGCGGTGTATTCGGTGCCGGCCGGCACGTCCTTGCCCATGCGAGCGACCATCTCGCATTCGACGCCGGCCTTCAGCGGCCAGCCCTTCTCGAACACGACGCCGCTCTGCCTGATGCCGCTCGTGTAGAGGCCGGCGAAGGCCGGGCCCGAAAGCTTCAGCGGCTCGTATTGCGCGGGAACGGCGAAGGCGACCTTCCAGCCCGCGAGCTTCCAGCCGGCGGCCTCGAGCTTGTCGTGAACGGCGAACTGGACCTTGTAGGCATCGGCCTCGGAGAGGCCGGCCGTGGCGTCGGCGAGCCAGTCCATCGTCGTCTTCGAGCGTCGACCTTCGACGATACGGTCGGCGAGTGCGGCGATTTCCCTGGCGTCCACGGCAATTCCCTCCTGATTTGAGGGAGGGATAATTGCCGTGTCGCCGTGTCAGTGCAAGCGATGCAGCCCCTGCTCAGGCCGCCTTCGCGGGATGGTACTTGCCATAAAAGCTTTCGCCCTTCGCGGCCATGTCGCGCAGTAGCTTCGGAACTTCGAACTGCGGGCCGTACTTCTTCGCGAAGTCGTCGCATTCGGCGACGAACTTCTTGACGCCGACCTGGTCGATCAGGCTGATCGCCCCGCCGGTCTGCGGCGCGAAACCCAGGCCCATGATCGAGCCGACGTCGCCGTCCTGCGGATTGGTCAGCACGTTGCTTTCGAGGCAGCGCGCGGTGTCGACCGCCTGCACGTAGAGCAGGCGCTTCTTGATCTCGTCTTCCTTGGCGCGCTTGTCCTCGCCCTCGCCATAGAGGAGCGCCGGATCGGCCGGGAAGTACTTCTGCAGCTCCGGCCACAGGCGCTTCTTGCCGTCGGCCGGATACTCGTAGAAGCCCTTGCCGTTCTTGCGGCCGAAGCGCTCCAGCTTCTTGACCATCAGCTCGAGGATGTCCTCGGTGCCGCCGCCCTCGAACTTCTGGCCGGCCGCTTCGGCGTCGCGCCGGGTCTGGTCCATGATCTTCCACGACAGGTCGATGGCGACCTCGTCGTTGAGCGACAGCGGACCCACCGGCATGCCGGCGAAGCGCGCGCAGTTCTCGATCATGGCGGCGGGCACGCCCTCCTTCAGGAGGCGATGGCCTTCGCTGATGAAGGCGCCGCAGACGCGGCTCGTGAAGAAGCCGCGGCTGTCGTTCACGACGATCGGCGTCTTGCGGATCTTCTGAACGTAGTCCATCGCGCGGGCGAGAGTCTCCGGCGAGGTCTTCTTGCCGACGATGATCTCGACCAGCGGCATCTTCTCGACCGGCGAGAAGAAGTGCAGGCCGATGAAGTGTTCCGGCCGCGACGAGGCTTCGGCCAGGCCGGTAATCGGCAGGGTCGAGGTGTTCGACGCAAACACGGCGCCGGCCGGCAGCGCGGCCTCCGCCTTCTTGGTCGCCTCGGCCTTCACTTCGCGGTTCTCGAACACCGCCTCGATCACGAGGTCGCAGTCCTTGAGCGCGCCGAAGTCGGGCGTCGCCGTGACCTTGGCCAGCATCGCGTCGGCCTTCGCCTGGTCGAGGCGCTTGCGCTTCACCAGCTTGCCCAGTTCGTCGGCGATGTGCGCCTTGCCCTTGTCGGCGGCGGCCTGGTCACGGTCGATCAGCACGATGTCGAGACCGGCCTGTACCGAGACGGTGGCGATGCCGGCACCCATCAGGCCGGCGCCCAGCACGCCGATCTTCTTGTACTCCTGCTTCGCCACGCCCTTGGGCCGGCGCGCCAGCTTGTTGGCTTCCTGCAGGCCGAAGAACAGCGTGCGGATCATGCTCTTGGCGACGGGGTCGCGCAGCAGCGAGACGAAGTAGCGCGTCTCGACCTTGAGCGCGGAGTCGAAGGGGAGCTGCAGGCCTTCATAGACGCAGCTCATGATCGCCTTCGGGGCCGGATAGACACCGTTGGTCTTGCCGCGGATCATCGCGCTGCCGCCGATGAAGGTCATGACGCCCGGCGGGCTCCACACCTGGCCGCCGGGGAAGCCCGGCACCTTGAAGCCCTTGCGGTCCCACGGCTGCACGGCGCGGCCGTCGATCGGCTTCGCGCCCTTGCCGGCATATTCCGGCACAACCTGCTCGGTCGCCGGCGCCATCAGCCACGCCTTGGCGCGGGCCAGCAGCTCGCCCGCCGGCACGACCTCGTGGATCAGGCCGAGGCTCTTGGCGGCATCGACCGTGAGGTCCTTGCCCTCGAGCAGGATCGGCGCGGCGTTCTGCACGCCGATCAGCCGCGGGATGCGATGCGTGCCGCCGCCGCCCGGCAGCAGGCCGATCTTCACCTCGGGTTGACCGACCTTGGTCTTCGGATTGGCGGAGGCGATGCGATAGTGCGTGGCGAGGCAGATCTCGAAGCCGCCGCCC
>JAKFVZ010000332.1 GCA_021732965.1 Reyranella sp. | reverse complement strand
CGGTGGGGCTCGCCTATGGCGAACTGGCCGGTCTCCCATTGGCCGGCCTCTACGGCAGCATGCTGCCGTTGTTGGCCTACGCGCTGTTCGGAAGTTCGCGCCATCTCGTGGTGGGACCCGATACGGCCATGGCCGCCATCGTGGCGGTGGCCGTCGCGCCGCTGGCGCTGGGCGATCCCGCGCGGCTGGGGCTGCTCGCGGCGGGCCTCGGCGTCATGGTCGGGCTGATCTGCCTGCTGTCGGGATTGCTGCGCCTGGGTTTCGTCGCAAACTTCCTGTCCAAGCCGGTGATCACCGGGTTCCTGCACGGGCTCGCGCTCGTGATCGTGGGGGCACAGCTGCCGAAGGTCCTTGGCCTCAAGGTCGAGGGTGCGACGACACTCGACCAGTTCGTCGCCACGGCGCGGCAACTCGGCCAAACCAACCTGGCGACCCTGGCGATCGGCGCCTCCTGTCTTGTCGTGATCCTGCTCTGCCGCCGCTTTGCGCCGCGGGTGCCCGGCGCGGTGGTGGCGCTGGCGGGATCGATGCTGGCCGTGGTGCTGCTGGGTCTCGACCGGCAGGGCGTCGCGCTCGTCGGTCGCATCCCGACCGGTCTTCCCGACCTCTCGCTGCCGCTCCTGTCGCTGGCCGATTTCGATGCGCTGCTGCCGGTGGCGCTGGTCGCGGCGCTGCTTTCCTTCTCGGATACGATGATCACCGCGCGCGCCTTCGGCGCCCGCCATGGAACGCGCGTCGATGCCGACCAGGAGCTTCTGGGTCTCGGTGCCGCGAACCTGGTCTCCGGCCTCAGCCAGGGCTTGCCGATCAGCGCCAGCGATACGCGCACCGCCGTCGCCGAGGCGGCGGGCAGCCGCACGCAACTCACCATGGTCATCGCGGCCGCCATCGTGGCGGGCGTCACGCTCTGGCTCGCCGATCTTCTCTATCACCTTCCGACGGCGGCACTGGGCGGCATCCTGATCGCCTCGGCCTGGGGCCTCTGCGACGTCAACGAGTTCCGACGCCTCTGGCGCTTTCGCGGGAGCGACCTTGCCGCGGCACTGCTGACGATGGTGGGCGTCGTGGCGCTGGGCGTCATGGAGGGCATCCTCGTCGGCGTGGTCTTCTCGCTGGTGCTGCTGTTGCGCGCCCTGGCCTTCCCCTCCGACGCCGTGCTGGGACGCACGCCCGAGGGCGGTTGGCACGACGTCGCGCAGCGCCCGGACGCCGCCCCGGTGCCGGGGCTCCTGGTCTATCGCTTTTCCGCGCCGCTCTTCTTCGCCAACTGCGAACTGTTCCGTGACCGCATCGAGGCGCGGCTCGCCGCCGCACCGGATCCCGTGAGCCGGGTCGTGGTCGATGGCGGTGCCATCCACGATGTCGACCTGATGGCCTGCGAACTGCTCGTCGATCTCGAGCGTGAACTGCGGGCCAAGGGCATCTCGCTTGCTTTCGGCAATCTCCGCGACCGCGTCAGGCGCGACATCGAACGCGGCCTCCAGCTTGCCGCCGGTGAGGGCGAGGGCGATCTCGTCTTTCCGTCCGTCGCCGCCGCGGCCCAGTCGGGCCGTCTTTAGCCCGGCAACCTCTGGGCGAGCGGCTTTTTGCCAGGCGAGCGGCGTGACGGAAGGGGGCGCCCCTCAGATCCCCCGCTTGTTTGAAGGGGCAGGGTCTCGGGATCCTATTTCCAATGTTTTTCAAGGAGTTGCTATTTACACAGACAGCACAACCCCGTAAGTCCGCAATTCTGCGTTTGCAGTGAAAAGACAACTCGGGGGAGAAAAATGTCTGCTGGAAAGACGGCGATGGCCGTTGCTTTGTTGATGGGGCTTGCCGGTTGCGCAGGCCGGGCGCCGGCGCCCGTGGCGGTGGTACAGGCTCAGGATCGCTTCATGGATTGCGCGGCGATCAGCGCGGAGGTCCAGGCGAACAACAAGCGCATCTCGGAGCTGGGTGCGGAGGAGGGCGGCAAGGTCGCGCAGAACGTGATCGCGGGCGCTGCCGGTCTCATCATCCCGATCCTCTGGTTCGGCATGGATTTTCAGAACGCTGCCGGCAAGGAAGTCGCGGCCCTTCAGTCCCGCCAGCAGTATCTGGCGACGCTGGCGGAGCAGAGATGCGGTGCCGTGGTTCCCGTGCCGATCCAGTCCATTCCGCTAGCCCCTTCCACTCCCCCTCAGCCTGCGCCGGTCGCGGCTCCGGTTCCTGCCGCGCCATCGCCGGTGCCGTCCGTGGTACCGGTGGCGGCGCCTGCTGCGGTCGCCCGGGAAATGGACTGCGTCGAACCGGATGGATCCACGTCGCGAATCGTGGCGACGGCCTGTCCGCCCCCGTCGAGGCCCGTGCCGTAAGCCGGCTGCTGCGAGGGGCCGCTCGGGTGGTCCCTCGCATGCGGCGCTATTTGAGGGCGTTTCTCAGCGGTTCGTTCGAGAGCTGCATCAATCCGCCGAACGGCAGGCCGAGCTCGAGAATCAGATAGAAGGCCGCCGACGCGGAGAGGATGCACATCGCGATCACGATGAACAAGGTCGGGTTGGGCGGCGCCGTCATGCTGAAGATGCCGAAGATGAACATCAGCCAGACGATCAGCACGATCAGGAACGTGTTGGAGATCGAATCGGTCGGCTGAGCGAAGAGAGCGAGCTGGGTCTGCTGGAGGTCGGTGCTGATCTGGATGGCGCGCGTCTGCAGCGCACGCTGCTTGGAAGTCGCGGGCTGCAGGTCCTGCAGCATGAACAGGACCTCCTCCTCCGGCGCCTTCGATTCGTCGAGCTTGGCGCCGCGCGCGACGGCCTCGTCGCGCCAGATCGAATCGATTATCGGCTGGATCTCCGCGCGCAGGGCCGCCCGGATCGACTCGGCATCTGGCCCGTAATGCTTCAGCACCCGGTCGAGTTCGACGATGTCGGCGGTCATGCGGCTGACGAGCACGCTGGTCCGCTCGAAGGA
>JAKFVZ010000334.1 GCA_021732965.1 Reyranella sp. | reverse complement strand
GCATCCTCGACTTCTCCACGACCATCGCCGGCCCGCACTGCAGCCGGCTTCTCGCCGACATGGGCGCCGACGTCGTAAAGGTGGAATCGCCCGAAGGCGATCTGATGCGTTCGCGCCCGGTGCAGCGAGACGGATTCAGCACGATGTTCGGCCAGCTCAACGCCGGCAAGAAGTCGGTCGTGCTCGACCTCAAGAAGCCCGATTCCGTGGCCGCCATCAAGAAGCTGATCGCGACGGTCGACATCCTGGTCGAGAACTACCGTCCCGGTGTCATGAAGCGGCTGGGCCTGGACTATGCCGAACTGGCGAAGGTCAATCCGCGCCTGATCTACTGCGCCATCTCGGGCTACGGCCAGACCGGCCCCGGCGCCGGCCGTCCCGCCTATGCGCCGGTGATCCATGCTTCGACCGGTTATGACATGGCCCATCTGTTCTACCAGCAGGGCCGCGAACGTCCCGACAATTGCGGCATCTTCGTTGCGGACTACGCGAGCGGCGCTTATGCGATGGGCGCGATCCTCGCTGCCGTCCATCAGCGCCACGCAACCGGCAAGGGCCAGATGATCGACGTTTCCATGTTCGAGACGCTGGTCGGCATGCTGCTGGGCGAGGTCAATCGCGCGCAGTTCGACTTCGAGATGCCCTCACGCCCCATGTATGGGCCGATCGAGGCCAGCGACGGCTACGTGATGCTGGCGACCGCCAGCGAGAAGACCTTCCAGGACATGGCGACCGCCGCCGGCCGCCGCGACTGGCTGACCGATCCGCGCTTTGAGAAGTATCAGAACCGCCGCATGAACTGGGGCCTTCTCGTCGACGAACTCGAAGAGTGGTCGAAGAAGATGAGCGTCAAGGAGGTGGTCGCCGCGCTGGAGAAGCAGGGCGTGCCCTGCTCGCCCTATCTCACAGTGACCGAGGCATTGAAGGACCCGCAGGTCGAGCATCGCGGCTCGCTCTGCACCATCGAGGACGGGGGCGGCAGCTACAAGTCGCCGGCCCCGCCCTTTCGCTTCTCCGGCTCACCGTTGCAGAGCGGCCCCAAGGTCGCCGCACTCGGCGAGGATACGAAGACCGTGCTGGCGCAGGCCGGCCTTACGCCCTCCGAGATCGAGGCCCTCGTCAAATGATCGATCCGCGTACCCCCATCCTGGTCGGCGCCGGCCAGATCACCGACACGGTCGGCAAGCCATCGAGCGAGCGCTCGCGCGTGGCCTTTTGCGCCGAAGCCGCCAACGCGGCGCTGGAAGACACCAGGGCCGCCATCGGCGGGCATGCGCTGGGCCACATGGTCGACGCCATCGCCGTGATGGAGTTCTTCAGCGACATCAGCCCGCGATTCGCCTCGCCCTACGGGCGGTCGAGCAATCCGCCGCAGAGCGTCGCCAACCGGCTGCATGCCGACCCGAAACAGCTCCTCTACACGCACTCGGGCGGCAACATGCCCCAGTACCTGGTGAACAAATTCGCCGAGCAGATCGCCAACGGCGAGACCGAGCTGGCGCTGATCTGCGGCGCCGAGCTGCTGCGCAGCACGCAGAACGCCCGCCGCGCCGACCTGAAGATCGACTGGAACGAGGATCCGGGCGGCGGCGAGCCGACGCGCATCGGCGATCCGCGCTTCGGCTTCAGCGAAGAGGAAGCGCGCCACGAGCTGCGCGCTGCCATCCACTTCTATCCGCTGCTGGAGAACGCCATTCGCGGCGGCCTGAAGCGTGACGTCGACAGCCACATGAAGGCGATGGGCCGTCTGTTCGAGCGACTCGCCGCCGTGGCCAAGGTCAACCCGCTGGCGACGCGCCGCGAAGGCTACAGCGCCGAGGCGTTGTCCACGATCTCGCCCGACAATCGCTGGATCTGCTTTCACTACCCGCGCCTGATGAACGCCAACGCGATCATCGACCAGGCGGCGGCGGTGCTGGTCACCTCGGTCGGAAAGGCCCGCGAATGGGGCATCCCGCAGGATCGCTGGGTATTCCTGCACGGTTGCGCCGACGGCACCGACACGTGGGTCGTCTCGGAGCGCGAGAAGCTCGACTCCTCGCCGGCGATCCGCGGCTGCGCCCGCATCGCCCTCGACATGGCCGGCAAGAAGGTTTCCGACGTCGCCGCCTTCGACCTCTACAGCTGCTTCCCCTCGGCGGTCGAAGTCGCGATGACCGAAATCGGCATTCCCGAGAACGATCCGCGCCCGATCAGCGTGACCGGCGGACTGCCGTTCTTCGGTGGCCCCGGCAACAACTACGTCACCCACTCGATCGCCGAGATGATGAACGTGGTGCGCGCCAAACCCGGCTCCTTCGGCATGGTGACGGCCAACGGCAATTACCTCACCAAGCACTCGGCCGGCCTCTATTCGACGGAGCCGACCAAGGGTGCGTGGAAGCGCGAGGACCCGAAGAAGTTCCAGGGCGAACTCGACGCTCTGCCGAAGCGCAGGGTCGAAACGAATCCTGCGGGCACCGGAACAATCGAAACCTATTGTGTCACCTACGGAAAGGATGCGCCCGAACGCGGCTACATCCTCGGCCGCCTCGACAGCTCCGGCGACCGCTTCGTCGCCATGACCCCGGACGATCCCGCCCTGGTGTCCGACATGCTGACGCGCGAGCAGCTCGGGCGTAAGGTCTCGGTTTCCGAGTTGGGCGGTCGCAACCTCTTCCGCCCCGTCTGAGGCGAGGAAGCCATGCCGAACGTGCTGAACGCGGCGCAGACCGCCGAATTCGAGGAGAAGGGCTTCACCTATGCGCGCGGCCTCTTTGCGCCCGACGAGGTGAAACTGCTGACCCGCGCGATGGAAGAGGATCCCGCCGTGCGCGACAGCATTCTCGACCGCCGCGATGGCGAGGGCCGATCGACGCGCATCGCACTCTGGAACCGGGCCGGCGACAGTGTCTATGGCCTCGCCGCCCGCGTGCGCCGCATGGTCGATACG
>JAKFVZ010000091.1 GCA_021732965.1 Reyranella sp. | reverse complement strand
TCCTGATCCCCAGCCTGAGCGATGCCGAGCGGGATCCCCCTCGAAGCGTTCGAACCGGAGGTAGGTTTGTTTATCCAGACCGAGCAGACGCCCAATCCGTCGACCCTTAAGTTTCTCCCCGGCCGCGTGGTCATGGAGAAGGGGACGGCGGATTTCGCCAACGTAGAGACCGCCACGCCGTCGCCGCTTGCCAAGAGGCTGTTCGCGATCGAAGGCGTAGAGCGCGTGTTCTTCGGGTCCGATTTCGTCACCGTCACCAAGACGGCCGACCGGGACTGGCAGATCATGAAGCCCTCGATTCTCGGTGGCATCATGGAGCACTACACGTCGGGCGATCCGGTGATCGTCGACGGAGAAGCGGCTTCGGCCGCTGCGGCGGACGACGATGAGGTCGTTGCCCAGATCAAGGAACTGCTCGACACGCGCGTCCGGCCGGCTGTGGCCCAGGACGGCGGCGATATCGTGTTCCACGACTTCCGCGATGGCATCGTCTACCTGCACATGCAGGGATCCTGCTCGGGCTGCCCGAGTTCGACGGCCACGCTGAAGATGGGGATCGAGAACCTTCTGAAGCACTACGTGCCGGAAGTGGTGGAAGTCCAGGCGGCCCAGTAGGCCGCTTCAGCTCGAAGCGTACGCGTTGTGATGGCGTTCGCGGCCCCCTCGGGGCCGCGCGTGCGGCCGTTCGTGCGAGCAAAATCAAATGATGAGTGTGGCATGCAGTTGACCTTACGGCCCGCGATCGAGCGCGGGCGCCAATATGCTTTTCCCGCCGCTTGGGCGGCGATGCTGGCGACCGGTGTCGCCTTCTACAAGCCGCTGCCGTCTCTGGACGTGGCGCCCTATCTGTCATTCGTCGGCGTCGGCAGCGCCCATGCCCACGAAGCCGAGCAGCCGCCTTTCCTGGTGCTGGATGCCGAACCCGCCACCCTCATGTTCGTGCGGCACGAGGTGAGCGAGCCGGACGACGTGGTCAATCGCTCGGCGCGCGACGGTGCGGGCGCCCACGGCCGCTTCGCCGCCCCCGGCAATGCGGTTCGCCGCCAGGTTCAGGTTCGCGCGATCAGCCCGCGCACGGCCGACGAGTTGGCCGGCTTCTTCCGCGACGTCTCCTACACGCTGACCGACATCCGCCAGGGCGAGGCGGTGCCGCCCTACAAGGTCGATCGCGTGCCGGCCGATCTCGGCAACAAGGACGGCAACGAGCGCAAGATGCTGTTCATCACGGCGCTGCTGCCGGTGATCCTCGAGGTTAACCAGCGCGTCCTCGCCGACCGCGAGCAGCTCCTCTATCTGCGCGACAAGCTCTATTCGACGCCGCAGATGCTGACGGCCATCGAGCGCATCTGGCTCGACGATCTCGCCGACCGCTACGAAACCTCGGCCGACAAGATCGACGAGCTGGTCCGGCGCGTCGACATCGTCCCGCCGTCGATGGCGATCGCCCAGGGCGGCGTCGAGTCCGGTTGGGGAACGTCCTTCGCGGCCCGCACCGGCAACGCCCTGTATGGGCAGATCCAGGCGGTCGGCCGTCACAGCGTCTCCGTGCCCTGGAAGCCCGGCGCCGGCATGCCGCAGCCTTTCGCCGACGTCGGCGAGTCGACCGAAGCCTACATTACGAACCTCAACACCCATCCTGCCTATGCCGGCTTCCGCAGCGAGCGGGCGGCGATGCGCGAGAAGGGCGAGAATCCGGATGGTTTCCGGCTGATCGGTTCGCTCCTCCGCTATTCCGAACGCGGACAGGGCTATGTGCAGTTCGTGCGCCAGATCATGCGCGAGAACGACCTGCGCGATTTCGACAAGGCGCGGCTCTCGGGCTTCTGAGGCGGCCGATCACATCATCGGGCGGGGCAGGTCGGTGTCCGCGACGAGCGGATAGCGCCGGGCGTCGAACAGCTGATAGTGCCACCATTCGTTGCGGTAGAAGTCCCAGCCGGCGGACGTCATCAGGCCCATCAGCAACAGGCGATTGCGCTGCGCTTCGGCGGAGATGTCGGTGCGCCCGTGATGCGACAGCGGCGTGAAGGCATCGAAGCCCGTGCCCATGTCGAGTTCGCGCCCTTCCTCGTCGAGCAGGCTGAGATCGACCGCCACGCCGCGCGAATGGGGTGAGCCGCGGCGGGGGTCGGCGATGAATTCCGGATCGGGATTGACGTTCCAGAGAGCCCACTGCGCCTCGACCGGTCGCAGCGCATCGAAGATGCGCAGGCGGTAGCCGAGCGGCCGGGCGAGGTCGATCGCCGCGGCGAGCTTCTCGGCGGCTTCGCGGTGCAGCCAGCATTCGGCGTTTCGGTACACCGGCTTGCCCGTTAGATTTGCGTCCGTCGCATAGGCCAGCATCACGTCGACGTCGAAGTCGGGCGGAGCGATCGCAACAATGTCGAGCTTCATGACACAACAATGCCCAGCCGCCTCCATCGGCGCCAGTACCCCGCGCGGTGGCTGCCTGTGAGCACTGTCCTCGCCTTCGATTGCGCCGTGAGCGGACAGGGCGTCGCGATCGTTCGTGACGGCGTTTCCCTCGTGACCCTCGTGGAAGAAGGGCGCGAACAGGCGGCACGGCTCCTGCCGGCGATCGCCGCTGCACTCGACCAGGCCGGCGTCGCTCGGCGCGAACTCGACCTGATCGCCGTCACGACAGGTCCGGGAAGTTTCACGGGTGTGCGCGTCGGATTGTCGGCGGCGCGCGGCCTCGCGGTCGGTCTCGGCATTCCCCTGGCGGGTATTTCCACCACGACGGTGCTGCGCGCGCAGGCGCCCGCCACCGACCGGCTGGTGGTCGCCGCGGTCGACACCAAGCTCGGCGACTGGTTCTGCGCTATCGGCTAGGATGCAGCGCCGTTCGCGGCGACCGCGGGGGATGTCGCGGCGCGTCTTGCCGGCCGCGCGTGCCTGATCGTCGGCAAGGACGTGGACCCGCTCGTACAGTC
>JAKFVZ010000092.1 GCA_021732965.1 Reyranella sp. | reverse complement strand
CCTCTGAGGGAGGATAGCCATTGGCGATGGCGACGCAGTTAACTTCTGCGGCCTCTCGCTGAGCGTTGAGCAGCAAAAGACTGGAAAAGGCCCGCCGTTCGATCGGGGATGATGGGAACGGCGGGCCTCCAGACATCGGGGCCGGCCGGTCGAAACGGTCGCCCAGGATGCCTCCCTGCCGCCTCTGGGGACGGTTGATCGGACCCTGCCATTGCAGTCGGTGTGAGTCCAGCCTAACCGGCCGGCCTACAGGTCTCCGTGCGGGTCGTAGTCGGACTGGATGGTGTTGGCGGCGACGCTTCCACCCTCCCCCTCGCCGCGACCGTCGAAGCGCGTGTCTTCAGGCAGATCGGCGACCGGATAGGCGAAGGTGAGGCACAGCCCGTCGGCATTGTCGGGCGAGGCCAGGCCGCGCTTCTTCATGTCCTCCTTCTTCTCGAGGCGGATGGCGTTGTGCAGGTCGAAGCCGTATTCGCGTCCGGTCAGCTCGGCCTTCAGCTCGGGATCGTCGGGGATCGCGCCGGTCCGGAGCCAGGCGCGCATCGAGGCCCACATCTCGGCGGCCTTGTTGGCGGTGAGCGGCATGCCGTCGCCCATTGTGTAGCGGTCGGCGCGGCCGCCGAAATTGACGCCGACGACCAGCCAGCCCGGCAGCATCTGGCGCACCCGGTCGACCACGCCGGCGCCGATGCCGCCCTCGTCGATGAACACCGCCGCCGCTCGATGCTGCATCGCCTGCTCCGCCACCTTGCCCGACAGCAGCATGAGGTCGCTCACCCGCAGCTTGATCGCGGGCACGGTGCGCGCGTCGCGACCGCGGCGGAACCAGATGGCGCTCTGGTCGTCACCACCGCGCGCGCAGTCGACACCCATCACCAGCGGCTGGCGCAGATGGCTCTCGGCGGGACGGCGCGACGCCTCCTCCACCGTCTCGCTGTCGATGAACTGCATGGCGCCTCCCCTCGGAAACTCGCCCTTCACGCGGACGCGGAAGAAGTCGCTGTCGTCGCCATAGTCGGCGGCCCAGCGCGCGATCTCGTCCTTGTCGGTGAGGGAGACCTGGCGGCCGTCGACCTGATGGCGGTGCCAGCGGTGGCGAAAGCGGCCGAAACATTCGCGGAAGCGGCCGGTGTTGCGCGTCGGATTGCCGGTCGCCAGCCACAGGATCTCGGTGTCGCGGTCGGTCAGCGCGCCCTCGATCGTCTCCCACACCGGATCGGGAATGGCCGAGGCCTCGTCGAAGGCGACGAACAGGCGGCGGCCCTGGTTGTGCAGGCCGGCGAAGGCCTCGGTGGTGCGCAGGCTCCACGGCACCGCATCGATGCGCCAGGTCCGCTCGTGCGCGGGATCGACGCTGTGGATCGCCGTGGCCGCGACCTCGAACCAGTCGGCGCAGGCGGCCAGCCGCAGCCATTTCACGAGTTCGGGCCAGGTCTTGGTCTTGAGCTGCGTCGCGGTGTTGGCCGTCACGACGCCGCGTGTGTCGCGAAAGGTGGCGAGCGCCCAGACGATGATCCAGGCCACCAGCGCCGACTTGCCCACGCCATGGCCCGAGGCGACGGCGATGCGGATTGCGTCGGAGACGCTGGCCAGGGAACGGCCGATCTCTCCCAGCACCTCACGCTGCCATGCCTCGGGCCCCTGCTCACGCTCCAGCGGTGTCCCCGCCTCGCCCCACGGGAAGGCGAACAGCACGAACCCCAGCGGATCGTGCGCGAAGCTGCCGACCTCGATGCCGAGCGGATCGAGAACGGGCTCGGGAGGGACGTCGGGTTCATCGGCCACGATGCCGGTTCCTGATGAACCGGACTCTGCGATTGCAAGGGCAAAGCGCCTTCGCCAAGTTGGCGCCAGCGGGAGCAGGACATGACGGCGCCGGGGCCGCGCACTCTGTACGACAAGATCTGGGACGCTCACGTCGTCGAGCAGCTGAGCGCGGAGACGTGCGTGCTCTATGTCGACCGTCACCTGCTCGACGAGGTCCACAGTCCGCAGGCCTTCGACGGGCTGCGCCGCGCCGGTCGCCCGGTCCGGCGGCCCAACGCCACGCTGGCGGTCGTCGATCACAATGTCCCGACCGGCGACCGGCGCGGCGGCATCGACGAGCCGCAGTCGCGGGCACAGGTCGCGACGCTCGAGGCGAACGTCGCCGCGTTCGGCGTGCCCTACATTCCCGTGCTCGACCGACGGCAGGGCATCGTCCACGTGATCGGGCCGGAGCTGGGCTTCTCCCTGCCGGGGCAGACCATCGTGAGCGGCGATTCGCATGCCTCCACGCACGGCGCGCTGGGCGCGCTGGCTTTCGGCGTCGGCGCGTCGGAGGTCGAGCAGGTGCTGGCGACGCAGACGCTGGTGCAGGAGAAGGCCCGCAACATGAAGGTCGAAGCCAACGGCGCTTTGCCTTTCGGCACCTCGGCCAAGGATCTCGCGCTGGCGATGATCGGGCTGGTCGGTGCGGCCGGCGGCAACGGCCATACGATCGAGTTCTGCGGCGATACGATCGCGGCACTCTACATGGCCGGCCGCATGACGGTCTGCAACATGGCGGTGGAGATGGGCGCCCGCGCCGGGCTGGTCGCGCCCGACGAGACCACCTTCGCCTATGTGCGGGGCCGCGAGCGCGCTCCGACGGTCGACGCGCTCGACCGCGCCATCGACTGGTGGCGCACCCTGCCGACCGATGCCGGTGCGCGCTTCGACAGGACAGTGACCATCGACGCCGCTTCGGTCGCGCCCATGGTGACATGGGGCACGAACCCCGAGGCGGTCGTGCCGATCACCGGCGCGGTGCCCGATCCGGACGACGAGACCGATCCGCAACGCCGCGCCCAGCATCGGCGCATGCTCGACTATATGGGCCTCGCCCCGGGCCAGAGGCTCGCCGGCCTTGCGGTCGATGTCGTGTTAATCGGTTCCTGCACCAACGGCAGTCT
>JAKFVZ010000640.1 GCA_021732965.1 Reyranella sp. | reverse complement strand
GGGGCGGGCCGTCCTCGTTCCGTGAGCCAGGCGACACGCGCCCTCGCCCACGTCTTCGACACCGGAGCGCTCGCCGAAAGGCGGGCGTTCTTCCTGCGCGCCGAGGATCCGCCTTTCGCGGAGATCTACGCGGAGCAGTCGTTCCGGCCTGCATTCCTTCGACTGAAGCAGGCCGTGCCGCGGCTGGAGAGCGGCGGGCATGGACTGGGCTTCGTGCTGCTGACCAAGCACAAGGAAGAGAATTTCGCCAACATCGCGCGCGGCTGGGCCCTGCTCGCGCCGGGTGGCACGCTTGTCTGCGCCGGCGCCAACGACGATGGCGCCGCGAGCCTCGAGAAGCATGTCGGCAAGGCTTTCGGCGGCGTCGACACGCTTTCGAAGTTCCACAGCCGCGTCTTCTGGTTCACGAAGGGCGACCGCACGCCCCCCGACTTTTGGCAGAAACTCGCGACCTTGCAGCCGGTCGGCGACGGCTCGTGGCTGAGTCAACCCGGTGTCTTCTCCTGGGATCACATCGACGACGGCTCGGCGCTGCTGGCCGCCCACCTCCCGAATGACCTGTCAGGCCATGTGGCCGATTTCGGCTGCGGCTGGGGCTTCCTGACACGACACATCCTCGCCACCTGCCCGGCCGTCACCGCCATCGACGGGATCGACGCCGAGCATCGCGCCGTCGAGGCCGCGCGGGCCAACGTCATCGATCCGCGCGCGACGTTCCATTGGCTCGACCTGATCAACGAAGCCGCGCCCACGACCTACGATGCCATCGTCTGCAATCCGCCCTTCCATGCCGGACGCGCCGCCGAACCGGCACTGGGCCAGGGCTTCATCGCCGTCGCCGCCCGCGCGCTGAAGCCCGGCAGCCGCTTCTACATGGTCGCCAATCGCGGCCTGCCCTACGAACCGCTGCTGAAGGCGAACTTCGCGTCGTTCGAGACGCTGGCCGACAACAACAAGTTCAGGGTAACGCTGGCGCGCCGTTGAAGACGGCCGCGATCAGGAACTCCTTGTTCCCTTCCGCCCCGGTGATCGGGCTTTCCGTCACGCCCAGCACCCGCCAGCCGGGCTGCTCGCCCAGCCACGAAGAGATCGTCTCCACGACTTCGGTATGAAGCTCCGCCTCGCGCACGATGCCGCCCTTGCCGACGCGGCCCTTGCCGACCTCGAACTGCGGCTTGATCAGCGCCGCGAGATGCGCGCCCGGTGCGGCGAGCGCGAGAGCCGCGGGCAGCACCAGCCGCAGGCCGACGAACGAGGCGTCGCAGACGACGAGATCGACCGGTTCGGGAATCTGCATGCGCGTCACGTCGCGGATGTTGGTCTTCTCCATCGACACGACACGCGGATCGGTGCGCAGCTTCCAGGCGAGCTGGTTGGTCCCGACATCGACGGCGTAGACCTTCGCCGCGCCGCGCTGCAGCAGGCAGTCGGTGAAGCCGCCGGTCGAGGAGCCGACATCGAGGGCAAGGCGTCCCGTGACGGGAATGGCGAAATGGTCGAGCGCCTTTTCGAGCTTCAGCCCGCCGCGCGAGACATAGGGATGAAGCTGGCCGCGCACTTCGAGCGGCGTGTCGGCCGCGACCGTCTGCCCCGCTTTCTCCAGCCGCCGGTCGTTCGAGAAGACCAGCCCGGCCATGACCAGCCGCTGCGCGGCGGCGCGTGTTTCCACGAGCCCGCGTTCGACCAGCGCCACGTCCAGCCGCGTCTTCGCCAATACTGTCTCCCTTCAGCCGTCCTGCTAGCATGGCGGGCATGAGCATGAAACTTCTGGAGGGCGAACGCGCCCTGATCACCGGCTGTGCCGGCGGCATCGGCCGCGGCATCGCCAAGGCACTCAAGGCCGAGGGCGCGATCGTGCTCGGCAGCGACATCGCCGCCCCGCCCGCCGAGGACGGCATCGATTTCCTCGGTGCCGACCTCTCGAAGCGAGACGGCTGGAAAAGCCTGCTCGACGGTGCGGTGAAGAAGCTCGGCACGATCTCTCTGTTCGTCCATGCCGCCAGCCCGCGCCGGCTGGAAGCCGACACACCGCTGTCGGTCAGCGAGGAGACGTGGGACCAGATGACCGACATCAACCTGCGCTCCGGCTTCTTCCTCGGTCGCGAGATTGGCCGCCACATGCGCGACAACCGGATCAAGGGCCGCATGATCCTGGTCACCTCGCAGCACCGCGACACGCCGCGCAACCTGCCGCACTACAGCGCCTCCAAGGCCGGCATGACGATGGCGATGAAGGAACTGGCGAGGGTGCTGGCACCGGACGGTATCCGGGTGAACGCGATCGCGCCGGGCGCCATCCCCGGCGGCGGTTTCGTCTCCAATGACCTCGATTCACTGGTTGCGCAGATCCCGCTCGGCCGCGCCGGCACACCCGACGACATCGCGCAGGTGGCCGTCGCCATCCTGTCGGAAAGATTTGGCCGTTATGTCGTGGGTACGACAGTAGAAGTTGATGGCGGATTGGGCCTCGCGAGCTGGATTCCTTCCAAGGCTTGACCGCGCTGGGCGGAACGGTTGAGGTGCGGTCCGCAAAAGGAGGGACTTCAGCCATGACGCTTCGCATCAATGCCACCGCGCCTGACTTCAAGGCGGAGACGACCCAGGGCCCGATCGAGTTCCACAAGTGGATCGGCGACGGCTGGGCGATCCTGTTCTCGCATCCGAAGGATTTCACGCCGGTCTGCACCACCGAACTCGGCTACATGGCCGGCCTCAAGCCGCAGTTCGACAAGCTCAACACCAAGATCATCGGCCTCTCGGTCGATCCCGTGACCAACCACTCCAAGTGGGCGAAGGACATCGAGGAAACCCAGGGCCACGCCGTGACCTTCCCGATGATCGGCGACCCCGAACTCAAGGTCGCGACAGCCTATGACATGCTGCCCGAAGGCGCCGGCACGACCTCCGAAGGCCGCACCGCCGCCGACAATGCCACC
>JAKFVZ010000516.1 GCA_021732965.1 Reyranella sp. | reverse complement strand
GCGAGGGTGCGCCATTCCTGCTCGGCCTCGTTCTGGGCCCGCAGATGGAGGAATACTTCCGGCGTGCCATGCTGCTCTCGCGCGGCAACGCCATGGTCTTCCTGGAGCGGCCGATCAGCCTGGGCCTGCTAATCACGACGGCGGTCCTGCTGCTACTGATGGCCTTGCCCAGCTTCAAGAGGGCGAGAAAAGAAGCATTCGTCGAAGAGGAGGGCTGATGCCCTCCTCCTGACACCAGGAGGAAAAGATGTCGGACCTGCCCAAGCGCGTGACGATCAACGAGGAGGGTCCTCGCGAGGGCTTCCAGTCCGAGAAGAAGATGATCCCGGTGGCCGACAAGGTCCGTCTCATCGAGGCGCTTGCGGACACCGGGTTGAAGCACATCGCCTGCGTCTCCTACGTCAACCCGAAGCGCGTGCCGACGATGGCCGATGCCGAGGAAGTGGCAGCCAGGATCGATCTCAAGCCGGGCGTGCGGTACAGCGCGCTTTGGCTGAACCAGCAGGGCCTCGAGCGCGCGCTTCGGGGCCCTTTGCATGTCGACGGCGGCGTGCGCGTCACCGCCTCCGACACATTCTCCCGCAAGAACATCGGCAAGTCGGTCCCCGATGCCATGGTCGAGCAGCGCATGTCGCTCAAGACCTTCAAGGACCGTGGCATGCCGGTCGAATGGGGCACCATCCTCGGCGCCTTCGGCTGCAACTACGAAGGCGAACTGTCGACCGACCTCATCCTGCAGCGCGTGCAGCTGGCGCTCGACGAGGCCGAGCTGGCGGGCTTCACGCTGAAGGGCATCAAGCTCACCGATGCGATGGGCTGGGCCACCCCGGCCTCCGTCGAACGGCTGGTCGGCGCGGTGCGCTCGAAGTGGCCCGATCTCGAGATCTCGCTCCACCTCCACGACACGCGCGGCACCGGCGCGGCGGCGGCCTATGCCGGGCTGCGCATGGGCGTCACCAAGTTCGATGCGTCGGTCGCCGGACTCGGCGGCTGTCCCTTCGCCGCGACCGACGGCGCGGCCGGCAACATCTGCACCGAGGACTTCGCCTTCATGTGCGAGGAGATGGGTGTCGAGACCGGCCTCGACATCGAGCGCCTCATCGACGTCGCGAAGCTCGCGGAAGAGATCGTCGGCCGTCCCCTGCCCGGCCACCTCATGCGCGGCGGCACGCTGACGGCCGCACGCCGCAAGGTGGCCGCGTGAACGCCGAGACGCTGGCGGATCTGATCCCTGACTCGACCTATGTCGACGTCGCGGACGTGCCGTGGCAGCCGACGCGCTTTCCCGGGGTCGACTGGAAGATCCTGATGGAGCAGAAGGAAACCGGCCTCTCGACGGTGCTGATGCGCTGGGCGCCGGGTGCCCGCCTCCCGGCGCACGAGCATGTCGCGATCGAGCAGACCTATGTGCTCGAAGGATCCTTCGCCGATCACGCCGGCGTCTGCCGGGCCGGCAACTATGTCTGGCGGCGGGCCGGAAGCCGCCACGACGCCTGGACCGACGAGGGCTGCCTGATGCTCGCGGTCTTCCTGAAGCCCAACACCTTCTTCGATTAGAACCGGCCCGCGACCTCTGCTAATGCTCCCTCGCAGCCGGCCCATCCGAGCCCGGCGCGAGGGAGGACTAGGTCACATGTCAGGCGTTCTCGAAGGAATCCGCGTACTCGATTTCGGCCGCTACATCGCCGGTCCGTTCTGCGGCACCATGCTGGCCGACCTGGGCGCCGAGGTGATCCGGATCGAGAAGCTCGAGGGCAGCGAGGATCGCTGGGTGACCCCGGTCGTCGAGGGCGGCGACGGCGCCATGTTCCTGCAGATGGGACGGAACAAGCTCGGCCTCACCCTCAATCCGATGAAGCCCGAGGGCCGGGAGATCGTGAAGAAGCTGGTGGCGACGTCCGACATCGTGATCGCCAACCTGCCCTACGAAGACCTGCAGAAGATGGGCATCGACTACGAGACCATCTCGGCCATCAACCCGCGCATCATCCTCGCCACCACCTCGACCTTCGGCTCGGAGGGCCCCTACAAGACCCGCGTCGGCTTCGACACGATCGGCCAGGCGATGTCCGGCGCCATGCACCTCTCCGGCGACGGCGAGACGCCGACCCGCATCAACGCACCCGTCGTCGATTTCGGCACCGCCCTGCTCAACACGGTAGGCGTGCTGGCCGCCCTCATGGACCGCGCCAAGAGCGGCAAAGGGCAGAAGGTCGAGACCGCGCTGCTCCGCACGGCCATCAACATCACCAACAGCCACCTGATCGAGCAGGCGATGCTCAATCTCAACCGCGTGGCCACGCTCAACCGCGGCTTCACCGCCGGCCCGTCCGATACCTTCAAGTGCAAGGACGGCTGGATCTACGCCATGACCATCGGCCAGCCGTTGTTCGTGCGCTGGTGCAAGCTGATGGGCGACGACACGCTGGCAGCCGATCCGCGCTTCAAGGACGACCTCGGCCGGGGCGACAACGGCGAGGCCCTCTCGGCAATCATGCAGAAGTGGTGCGACACCCGCACCGTCGCCGAGGCGCTGGCCGCGCTCGAGGCCAACCGCATTCCTGCCGGACCGGTCTATACGCCGCAGCAGGCGCTGGACGACAAGCACGTCCAGGAAGCGAAGTTCTTCCACTCGATGGAGTACCCGGGCGCCAAGATGCCGGTGCCGGTCCTGCAGGAGCCCGTGAAGCTCTCCCGCACGCCCCTCACCATCCGCCGCCGGGCGCCCCAGCTCGGCGAGCACACGGAACAAATCTTGCAGGAACTGGGGTATGATGAGGCCGTTATCGCCAAGCTCAAGGCCGATAGGGTCGTCTGAGAGGGATCCGGCGGCCACCCGGTGCGTATAAGGACCAGGAGCCACCGATGAAACGCAGACTGATCCTTGCAATGATGCTCATGGGCTGCGGCTCGGCCGCCGCCCAGGCCACCGCCTACTTCCCCTATGG
>JAKFVZ010000056.1 GCA_021732965.1 Reyranella sp. | reverse complement strand
GGCGTGTTCAACGTGCTGCCGGGCTTCGGCGAGACCGCAGGCCAGGCGCTCGGCCGTCACATGGACGTCGACGTTCTGGCCTTCACCGGCTCGACGGAAGTCGGCAAGTACTTCCTGAAGTACTCCGGCGAATCGAACATGAAGCAGGTCTGGCTCGAGTGCGGCGGCAAGTCGCCGAACATCGTTCTGGCCGACGCCCCGAACCTCGACGTCGCCGCCCGCCGCACGGCGTTCGGCATCTGGTTCAACCAGGGCGAGGTCTGCACCGCCGGCTCGCGCCTGATCGTCGAGGACAAGATCAAGGACGAATTCCTCGCCAAGGTCATGGCGATCGGACAGAAGATGATGCCGGGCGACCCGCTCGACCCCAAGACCCAGATGGGCGCCATGGTCGACGAGAACCAGACCAAGCGCGTCATGGGCTACATCGACGCCGGCCAGAAGGAAGGCGCCAAGCTCGCCATGGGCGGCAAGCAGGTGCACATCGACAATGCCGGCTCGTTCATCGAGCCGACCGTGTTCGACAACGTCGACAACAGGATGAAGATCGCCCAGGAAGAGATCTTCGGACCGGTCCTCTCGGTCATCCCGGTCAAGGATGCCGAGCAGGCCCTCAGCGTCGCCAACGACACGATCTACGGCCTCGCCTCGGCGATCTTCACCTCCGACATCAACAAGGCCTTCAAGTTCTCGAAGGCCCTGCGCGCCGGCTCGGTGTGGGTCAACACCTACGACGGCGGCGACATCACCACGCCGTTCGGCGGCTACAAGCAGTCGGGCAACGGCCGTGACAAGTCGCTGCACGCCTTCGACAAGTTCACGCAGATGAAGACGACCTGGATCCAGCTCGGCTGATCCCGTCGGGCAAACGAACCGCGCCGGTGTCCGTCACCGGCGCGGTTTTTTTGCGTCTGCGAAGCAGACGAGAACTCTCATTGGAGCGCGCCACTGGAGTGGCGCGCTCCAATGACGAGCCTCATCCCATCGAAGCGAGAATCTCGTCGGTGGTCGTCACCTCCGCATACTCGCCGTCGAGCAGCGCCAGGGTCAGTTGATGCACGTCCTCGGCGGGCCAGAGCCGGCCGGTCAGATCGCGCTTGTCGCACGACCAGCAGGCATCGCCCGGCACGCGCACCCTGAAGCAGAGATTGCCGGCCACGCGCACCGTCGCCTCGACCGAGTTGGCCAGCAGGACGCCACAGATCACCAGCGGCGGCTTCTCGCCGCCCGCTCCCGCCATCGCCTGCAACCCCGCCGCCAGTTCGGTGCCGATGAAGGCGCTGTGGACCTTCTTGGCCACCACCAGTTCGCCGTCGCGCGGCGCCGTGAGCGGCAGAAAGTCGTTGCCTTCCTGGCCCACCCGGAACGGCGATTCCGGCTTCTGGCCGTCATGTTTCACATGGACGATCGGCGCGCCGCGGTGGCGCCAGTCGGCCAGCAGCCGCGCGATGTTGGCCTCGGCACCCGGGTTGTTGCGAGGCCCCCACTTGGGATGATCCATCGCCTTCTGCTGGTCGATCAAGATCAAAACGTCGGCAGCCATGCATCCCCGCCCTCTTGCGCATCGCGCGCGATGGTAGTCGACTTGTCGCCAACAAAAACAGGAGGAAACGATGCAGTTCGGTTATTTCACCATGCCGTCTCATCCGCCCGAGCGGTCGCTGAAGGACGGTCACGAATGGGATCTCCAGGTGATCCGCTGGCTTGACGAATTGGGCTTCACCGAGGCCTGGATCGGCGAGCATCACACTGCGCCCTGGGAACCCCATCCTTCACCCGACCTGTTGGTCGCGCAGGCGCTGATGCAGACCAAGAACATTCGCCTCGGTCCCGGCGGCTTCCTGCTGCCCTATCATCATCCCGCCGAGCTCGCGAACCGCGTGGCCATGCTCGACCACATCTCCGGCGGGCGTCTCAACTTCGGGGTCGCGGCCTCAGGCCTGCCCAGCGACTGGGCGATGTTCAACGTCGACGGCATGTCCGGCACCAACCGCGACATGACACGCGAGGCTCTCGACATCATCCTGAAGCTCTGGTCGTCGAACGAGCCGTTCGACTACAAGGGCAAGTACTGGCACGTCACCAAGCCCGACACGATGTTCGGCTTCCTGAAGCCGCACATCAAACCGCTGCAGGCCCCGCACCCGCCGATCGGCGTCGCCGGACTGTCCAAGGGTTCGGACACGCTGAAGCTCGCCGGTGAGAAAGGCTACATCCCGATGAGCCTCAACCTCAATCCGGCCTACGTGAAGAGCCACTGGGAGTCGGTAGAGACCGGCGCTGCCAAGTCGGGCCGCACGCCCGATCGCGGCCAGTGGCGCATGGTACGCGAGGTGTTCGTCGCCGATACCGACGAGGAAGCGATGCGCCTCTCCGTCGGCTCGCACATGGGCCGCATGATGCGGGAGTACTTCCTGCCCCTGCTCGCCCAGTTCGGATTCTTCGAATACCTGAAGCACGACCCGAACACGGCCGATTCCGACGTGACTCCGGAATATTGCGCCAAGCACAACTGGATCGTGGGATCGCCCAAGACCGTCGCGGAGAAGATCGAGAAGATCTACCACGAGGTCGGCGGTTTCGGGCAGCTCCTCGTCTTCGGCTTCGACTATGTCGAGAACCCGAAGGCCTGGCGCCATTCACTCGAACTGCTGTCGAAGGAGGTGCTGCCGAAGGTGCAGCACCTCACGCCGAAGCCGGCCAGGCTGGCCGCCGAGTAGGAACGCCTCTCGCGCAGCGTCAGACCGCGACCGGCACGGCCTTGCCGGTCGCGGAAGCGACGCTGCCGTGCAGGTGCGCCACCAGCCCATCGTCGAGCTTGAGGCGTGCCGCCAGCATTCCGAGATAGCCGCGCTCGGCGGCGTTATCGACGTCGATGGCCAGCAGCGAGGCCGCATAGATCTCGGCCGCCTCCTCCGGCGTCGCGGCGGCCCCGGCCACCGCGTCGACGTCGAGTT
>JAKFVZ010000422.1 GCA_021732965.1 Reyranella sp. | reverse complement strand
GCGGCAGGGCGGCGGCCGGAGAGCCGGCTCTGTGCAAAAGCGCTCTGCCGTATTTGCGGAGGAAGAGAACGGTCGCCGCCTCGCAAGCATCATAGGCCAGCTTCCAATCCCAAGCTCCGGCAGCGTAGGAAGCGTTGAAGCTCGCCTCCATCGCTTCACGAAGCAGGGTGGCGTCCACACGTCGGCCGGCTTCGAGATGGGGTAGGATGGATCGGGCGGCGCCGAGCAGTGCGGCGGTTCGGTCGGCGCGTGGCAGATGAGATGCCGGCGTATGTTCTTGCGCGCATGGTGCGGGACGATCGTGCATAGGAAAGACCTCGAAAGGAGAGCTGGAACGGGACGAGCCCGTGGGCGCTCTCTCTCGACCGTCCGGGCTCAAACCCGTCCCGGCCCCTCTCTCCCTCTCGTGAGACGTACGCGTGCCTGCTTCAGCCGAAGCGCCGGCCCGCTTCGGTGAAGGTGTAGCCGTTCGCTGCAATCGCCTCGTCGACGGCTTGGTCCGAGGTCAGATGCTCGTATTCCCGTTGGAGCTGGCGGTAGAGCCAGCGGGCCAGATCTCGGAGCGCTTCGGAGACGGTGTTTTCCGCATCGGTGGTCATGTCCTGACCCGTGGGGCTGTCGCGATCGACCGTGATGCCTATGCAATGCTCGTGATAGTAGCGCCCCCGGTGGGTCACGGTGGCTCGGAGCTGGTAGAAGTTGCGCCGCTGAACGGCCTGGAGGGTGTCGGCGATCCCGTGAAGCGCGGTATCCGTTGGTGCATAGGCCCGGATGCGGCGGGCGGCGGATCTCGCATGTCTATAGTCGCCCTCGAAGCAGGCCCCGTCCCCCTGGCTCCAGAAGCCCGAAAACCAGATGCAGGGCTTCGAGCGGGTGCCGCCGCCGAACAGCCGGACAGAGCGCCTCCTGAGGCTGATGCCCAGGATCGTGCAGATGCGTTCGAAGTCGTCATAGACGAACTCGAACCAGTCATGATCGAAGCCGCCTTCGCGATACCATCCGCGCGCGGCGTCCTTCGCCGCGTCGGAGAGTTCATCGAGCCGATAGACGATGGTTTCGATGATCTCAGGCATCGGGATCACCTCCGTCCAAAGCGGTAGCGAGCCAGCCATCGGTGTCGATCCATCCGACCGTCTGGCCGGTGCCGAGGTCGAGGATGTGCGCGCCGCCGCCGAAGGCATTGAGCCGGGGCCGCGAGCAAGTGTTGGCGTACTGAAAGCCCCAACGGCCCTTGAGGCCGAATTCGGCGGCGCAGAGCTTCACGAACTGGATGAGCCGTTCGGGATCGCCGGAGACGTCATCCCGCAGCCAGAGCTGCGAGCCGCCGTGCTCGGGCTGGATGGAGACGAGGAAGCCTTCGGACGGCGGTTCCTCCGCAGCGCCAGCCTCGGACAGTGCGTTGTAGAGATCGAGCGCGCGTGCGGCATTCTGGGGCGTGCCGACGTCGAGCAGGCACGAGAAGTGCGTGAAATAGTCTGCCATGACAGTCTCCCGCGAACATGGAAAAGCCCGGCGCGGCGACCGGGCTGATGGAAAGGACGTGTGAGGAGAGATGCGGGACCGCCGGAGCGGCCCCGCCTGGATCGGCTACTCGGCCGCGATGGCCGGAAGTGGCTCGACATCTTCGTCCGAGGCTTCCTCGTCGCCGGACAGGAACGCCGGCAAATCCTCGGAGCCTGCCTCGGTTTCGGGTTCGCTGGGTTCGGACGACCTTTCCGTATGGGCAAGCCGCAACGGTTCGGGCAGCCACCCGGCGTCGGCGAGGAGGCGTTCGGCCTCCTTGGCCATGTCACCCTTCTTCAGATGCTCGATGAGCTGCGCGGCCCGGTCTCCGTTGCCCTCACGCACGGCCTCGACGATGCGGCGCTTCGGCACCCGGCCGAGATAGTTGTCAACGGACGGCCGCCATCCGGCCCCGACCATGTCGAGACCGGTAGCGCGCGCAAGCCGATCGGCCTGGGTGAGACGGCATTCGAGACCGTGCTGGGACACGCCGTTCCCGCCATAGGGGTTCGGCTTTTCATAAAGCGCGTTGACGCCGAAACTGACGCAGTGAGCGAGCAGGGAAAGCCGGCTCGCATCGTCGAGCGCCGACAGCCAGTCCCAGAGCGCCTGATCGTCCTGCGGAAGGTCGGCCTTCCAGGCGTCCTGACGCTCCGCGATCGCGCGTGCGGAGGGGCAGTCCTTGAGGTCGGCAGCCTGCGCGGGGAAGAAGACATGTCGCACGGACGCTTCAAGGCATCCGCCGCCAGTGGTGGTGCGCTGGAACGTGTCGATGACGAGCTTGTGCAGCAGCGCCGTCAACGCGATCTGTGGATGGCTCGCCACGGCGTCGCGCAGCGCGAGCGTGCGATGGGCGGTCAGTTCGACCACCAGGCGCTCGGGCAACGGCTTGATCGCGTCGTCCTCGTCGTCGTCACCTTCGACCGGCTGCCCCCCGACCGTGATGACGGTACGGGACGAGCCGGTGGAGCCTGGCTCGCCGGCATGGCCGCTGATCGCCGCTGTCGCACCGACGGTTTCGTCATCGGGCAGGACGACGGGCGCCTCGTTTTCCGGGCGAACATAGCCGCGGTCGACCACCAGCCTGCCTTCCGCGCCGATGCTCACGAAAACGCCTGCACGGGCGATATCGGTCGGGTCGAAGATCATCGGCTGGTTGTCGAGTTCACCAAGCAGGGCTTCAATCTCGCCAAGCCGCGCATCGACCTCGTCGGGCAGTTCGTCCGCGTCTTCATACTCGGCTTCGAGACGCTGATATTCGGCTTTGAGTGCGTCGATCGTCGCCTGATCGTTGGCCGATCGTTCGGCGGCGACGCCGTCGATCTGGCGCAGGCCTTGGGTGTGACCGTAGGGGAAGTATGCAGCGACCTCGATCCACTTCCAGCCTTCCGCCGCGATGGCCTCGGCTACCGTCTTCAGCTTGGCGGCAACCAAGGTGTCGAGCAGGGCGGCATCTGCG
>JAKFVZ010000398.1 GCA_021732965.1 Reyranella sp. | reverse complement strand
TGAGGACGACACCCGCCATGACGAGGACGATCCCTGCGAGTTCGCGGCGGTTCATCGATTCGCGGAAGACGCGACGCGAGACGAAATAGCTGAACACGACCTCGATCAGGATCAGCGTGCGGACCTGGGAGGCGGGGGCGAGCGCCAGCGCCGTCACGTTGGCCAGCGAGGCGGAGGCGCCGGCGACGCCGGCGAAGGCCGAGACGCGCCATTGGCGCAAGACGCCCAGTACGATGGAAGGATTGCGGGCCAGCAGCCAGGCCGTCAGCAGCACCGCCTGCAGCAGTTGGCTCCAAAACAGTGTCTCGGCAGCAGCCAGGAACGGCGAGCCGGCATGGAGCGCCAGGTTGGCGCCGCGATAGCCGACCACGGAGATGGCGAAGGCGGACCCGGAGGCGAGACCATAGAAAGCTGCCGGATCGGCCCAGCTTCTCCGGGTGCCATCGAGGGGCGGCGGGCGCGGCGTTAGCAGCACGACACCCAGGGTCGCCACCACGATGGCGGCGATCGCCAGTGCCGATATCATCTCGCCGAGGAAAAGCACGGAGAAGAGCGCGACCTGGATGACCTCGCTCTTCGAATAGACGAGGCCGATCGCGAAGCTGCGCTCCTCCATGGCCCTGAGAAGAAGCGCCGTGCCCGCCATCTGGCTCAGGGCCGCGACAACGACCCAGCCGCCGAATGCCCAGGTGAGGGTGGGCTGAGGATGACCGCCGACCAGGAGCACGAGGCAAAGCCACACGGCGAGAACGGGCATGCCGTAGAGGAAGCGGACGAGAGTCGCACCGAGTGTTCCCAATTCGGCCGTCAGGTGACGTTGCGCGGTGTTGCGGACGGTCTGCGCCGCGGCGGCGAAGAGCGTCAGGGGAATCCAGAGCCAGGACGGAGAAATCATTTCCCCGACTCGAAGGCCGGTTGTCGTTTGACCGTGCCGAACGATTGACCATAGGATCGCGCCAACCGGTCACGGACCGCATAAGAATTTTCGGGAGTGAGCACCATGGCATCCATCGAGTCACGCCGCGCGAGTCGTCGTCAAGTTCTGAAGGGTGCTGGCGCCATCGCGGCAGCCGGATGGATTGGCGCTCCGGCGATCAGCAGGGCGCAGACCGGCGCCATCAAGATCGGCGTACCCACGATCCTCTCCGGGCGTGTGGCGATCCTGGGTCAGACCAGCGTCGGCGGTCTGAAGGTGGTGTTCGACAAGTTCAACGAGGCCGGCGGCATCAACGGCCGCAAGATCGAGATGGTGGTCCGCGACTCCAAGGGCGCGCCGCAGGAAGCCGCCAAGGTGACGCGAGACCTGATCAACAACGACAAGTGCGAGATCATCCTCGACGCGGAGGCGTCGAGCGGCGCCTTCGCCGTTCAGGAGGTCATCCGCGAAGTGGGCGTGCTCTGCCTCCATTCCAATTCAGAGACCTCGTCCCTGACCGCCGATCCCAAGCTGCACGTTCCGACCGCCTTCCGGACGGCCCGACAGGGTATCCATGATGCGATCGGCGGCGGCGACTACGCCGCGAAGATCGCCAAGGCCAAGGGGCTGAAGAAGTGGGCGACCTGCTCGCCGGACTATGCCTATGGCCGCTCGAACACCGCCGAATTCATGGAATATGCCAAGCATTTCGACGGCAGCATCCAGGTGGTCGAGGAATCTTGGCCCAAGCTGTTCCAGCCCGATTATACCGAGGTCGTGACCAAGCTGCTCAACGCCAAGGCCGATGCGATGTACTCGGCGCTGTGGGGCGGCGATCTCGTTGCCTTCATCGACCAGGCGAACCTCTATGGCCTGTTCGACAAGCAGGCGTCCTTCATGGTGAACCTCGGCGACTACGGCGTCGTCGACCAGGTCAAGCAGTTCCCGCAAGGCGTCTACTCGGGAGGCCGCTACAACCGCACGGTTCCGGCCACCAAGGAAAACGAGGAGTGGTACCAGAACTACGTCAAGACGCAGAAGCACAAGCCCACGAACTGGTCGTGGGAGAACGCCGTCGCCGCCGAGTTCATCGTCGAGGCGCTGAAGAAGACCAACGGCGACACCAACGGCAAGAAGATGGCCGAGGCCATCAAGGGCATGACGCTCAAGAGCCAGTTCGGCACCAAGGGAACGGTGACGATGCGCGCCGAGGACAACACCCTGGTCGACTACATCATCGGCTACGGCGTCTCGCTCTCCAAGGATCCCTTCGTGAAGGACTTCCAGGCCTCGGCCTGGGAGCCGATCTTCGAGCTCGAGAAGCAGTGGAAGAAGAAGCAGGGCTACATTTCCTGACCGCACACGGCTTTCGAGTAGGATAACCAGGTGGATCTCGACGCGTTGTTACGCTGCGTCGGGACGACGTCATGCGTCGTCACGCAGCTCACCAGTGGCATGATCATAGGCATGCTGCTGTTCCTCATCGCGTCGGGTGTGACGCTGATCTTCGGCGTGCTGAACGTCATCAACTTCGCGCACGGCTCGCTCTACATGATCGGGGCCTACGCGGCGTGGACCTTCTACCAGATCACCAACAGTTACTTCGTCTCCGCGCTGGGGGCGGCCGTGGCGGTGGGCCTGCTGGGCGTCCTGTTCGAGCGCGTGCTGATGAGCAAGGTCTACGGCTCCAACGTGCTTATGCAGCTGCTCGTCTGCTACGCCGTCGTTCTGATCTCCGACGATCTCGTCAAGATCATCTGGGGGCCGGTCCCGCTCTCGATGGGCATGCCGCCCGAGTTCCGGCTGCCGCCGATCCGCTTCATGGGCGGCGTCATTCCGCCGTTCTATCTCTTCATGATCATCGCGGCGATGGCGATCGGGCTGCTGCTGTGGCTGGTCATCGTGCGCACCCGCTTCGGCAGCATCGTGCGGGCCGCGGCCATCAACGGCCCGATGGTGTCGGCGCTGGGCATCCGGGTGAACCTCTACTATGCAGCCGTGTTCGGCATCGGCAGCGCCCTGGCGGGAGCGGCGGGGGCCCTTGCGGCGCC
>JAKFVZ010000605.1 GCA_021732965.1 Reyranella sp. | reverse complement strand
AATGGGGCCGCCGAACCGATCTTGCTTTCGCTTTGCTTCACCCATGTCTACTCCTCTTTAAGTCGGAGCATCAAGGTCGAACACGATCAGCAAATCAATCCTTACTCGGCCCGCTATCCACGACCAACATTGAGCCCAGGTCGGCGAGGATTGGCGACACCCGGAGTGGGTGAGTACGGATATAGAAATCGACAATCAGTGGGTGAGCCTCGAAAGCCACACGATCGAATAGGATTGAATAAACTGTATCCTTTCCTAATGCGCTATCTGGAATTGTGATTCATAGATTGGTCTGCGATCCAAGGAGGTCTGAAGCCCCAATCGTTGGCGGCAGTTGAATCTGGAAAAACTGATGGATATGGCCACAGTCGGCGTAGGTGCCGGCGCAAGTGCTGCCGTCGGCTTGCCTGCCGGCTTTGTTGCCGCTGCGGAGTTCACGGCCATCGAGGCGTTCTCAGGCGCGGGCGGGATGTCGCTCGGGCTGTCGCAGGCGCACATATCTGTCCGCCACGCCTTTGATGTCGACGCGATCGCGATCGCGACCTACCGCCACAACATCGGGGACCATGCCGTCGTCGCGGATGCACGCTCTCTTCGGGGGGCAGACCTCCTGCGGAATGCCGGTCTGACGGATGTCGACATCCTCAGCGGTGGCCCACCCTGTCAGGGCTTTTCCAAGCAGCGCCGCGGCGCCCATCTTGCGTCGGATGACCGCAATGACCTGGTGCGCGAGTACGCACGCCTGGTGAAGGAGATCCGGCCCCGCGCCTTCCTGTTTGAAAATGTGGTGGCGTTTGGCCAGAAGCGAGGACGCGAACTCGTCGACTATGTGGCCGACCAGCTGCCAGACTATCGCATCTACCGGTTCTTCATCTCTGCGCTCGATTTCGGGCTCGCGCAGCGCCGCGGCCGTTTCCTGATGATCGGGATCCGAAAGGACGTCTCTGCCATCGTTCCCCTTCTTCAAAAGGAACCGTCTCTGGTAACCGTGCGCATGGCCATTGGTGATCTGCCCCCGCCGCCCGACGACTACTCGGAGCACCCCGATTACCCAAACCACGCGCGATCAAAGGTCGGTGCGCTGAACGAGGAGCGGTTCCGGCACGTCCCGCAGGGAGGCGGCTGGTTCGACATCCCGCCGCATCTGCGTCTCGACTGCCACTCCGAACTGGCCGGCGCCATCAGTGGAGGCTGGCCCGATGTTTACGGGCGATTGGAATGGGACGGCTTGGCCGCCACGATCACGGCAGGCTTCGACTCGTTCACACGCGGTCGGTTCGGTCACCCCGAGCAGCACCGTCCGATAACATTGCGGGAGGGAGCTCGTCTCCAGGGTTTTCCGGACGAGTTTCGTTTCATTGGGTCGCGCGCACAGGCAAGGCTTCAGATCGGCAATGCGGTACCGCCGCCCCTGGCGCGAGCTGCAGGGGAAGCCCTGAAGCGGGTTCTGGCAGGCGACGGCCGGGTACCGCCGCGCGCGCTGTTTCCCGAGGATGCCCGGTAGGCTGACCGTATCAGAGGGCCGGCGCCGGGCTGCTCTTTTGTGCCTGGCGCAGATCCGCCAGATGGCGATAGCCGGTCCAGCCCTTCGGGGTCAGCCAGATATAGCCGTTGGCGCTGTGCGACACGAGGAAGCCCTGGCCATCCCGAGCCATCTTCATCGTGGTTGATGCGACCCAGCCGTGAGACTTCCTGGCTTTCCAGGCGACATCCTTGCTGAGGGGGCTGCCGGTCCAATAGGTCGAGGCGATGTAGCCCAATGCCAGGACGAGGTCCTGTCGCGGCTCGGCCATCGCTTCGAGGACCTCGATGTCTTCGCTGGTGAGGTCTTTGCCCGCGGAGTTGTCCTCGAAATAGATGCGGCGCTTGATCAGCTCGCTCATCGACGTCGACATTGGGAAGCCCATGCCCTTGAGCGCGTTGCGCATCCGGGCGGGCGTCGAGATGTCCGGCACGCCAAGCTCTGCCCGCATGCGTTCGACTTCGTCTGACGGCATGCCGCGACTGTTGTTGATCAGGCTATGGCTCTGCTCGGTCAGGTGACGGGCTGCTTCCAGCGTACCGGTCACCGTCATCATCGCCAGGGCCCCATCGGCATCGAAGCACGTCGAGCGGCCGCACCAGGGGCTCTGGGGATCACGCTCGAAAAGCTTGTCCTCGTCCGCCGCATGGATGAGGTCGCGACCGAAGCGGATGTGCTCCGTGGCTTGGTCGTTGTTCAGGCCGAGCAGCCAGTCCTTCGATTGGCCGTCTCGCTTGCCTTTCGAGGTGTCGCCCCGCGAAGCGAGGGCCCCAGCGATATAGTCCGGGGTGATCTCGTGAATGCCAGTGCGGGTGACGATGCGATTGGGCAACGTGGTTCAGCCTCCCATGCCGGGCTGGGGGAACTCTTCGACGTACGACGTCACGACCCGCTGAAAGAATGGCAGGTCCCAGAAATTGTCGACGCCTTCCGGGCACTCGGCGTCGTAATGGCGCTGGCCCAGCGTGATCCATTCATGGGTACCGGCCGAAAAGTCGCATGCCCGCGCCATCGCGCTGGCGTCAGGCCACGTCATGTTCGCCGGCGGTTGCACGGAAGGCCAATGCTTGGTGAGCAGCGTTTCGTCGAAGGCGACCGGCTCGTCGTCCTCGTCATGGGTCATGAATTGGTCGACGCCGATCTCCGACAGCCCGAGATGATAGGCCTCCCGCACACCGCCCAGCCGCTCATAGACGGTGGAGACGAAATCAGAGCAGCAGCCATAGGCGCCCTCGCCGCGATTGATCGCGCTGGCATCGGTACCAGGCGCGTCGGCAAGCCATCGAGCCAGTTCCGCTCGGATCGCATCGACGAGTTTCTGCTCGGCAGCCGTGTCCATGACGTCTCTCCACCATCGGGCTTACACCGCCAGACTGGGCTGGGCGGCTGAAAGCCAAAAATGGCTCGGTCACTCAGCTGCGATCGCGAAGGGTCGCGCCTGGGCCGGCAA
>JAKFVZ010000299.1 GCA_021732965.1 Reyranella sp. | reverse complement strand
GACATCGCGCCCGAGCCGGTCACGCCTTCGCCTGAGTTCGAGTTCACCGAGGATGAGGCCGATGAAGACGCGGTGCGCGCCCGCCGTTTGCGTGCGACGGCCCGGGGACTCGCCCGTCAGGCCGCGATGGATCCGGGCGATGGCATCGACCTGTGAGGGAGTAGATGCGCACCAAGCATACGTTTCGTCTGCCGCCCGATCTGGGGCTGAAGCTTGCCGACTATGCGTCGCGCAAACGCGTGCCGCAGGCCCATGTCGTGGAGACTGCACTCGCCTCGTTCCTGTCACCGGATGCCTCCGAAAGGCTGGAAGGAGCGCTCGGTCGTCGGCTGGACCGTCTCGTCCGCCAAGTCGAGCGTCTGGAACGCAATGTCACCATCTCGAACGAGGCGCTGGCGCTGTTCGTGCGTTTCTGGCTGACAACCACACCCTCTCTACCAGACGGCGCACAACAGGCCACGCAAGCGAAGGGTCGCGAGCGATACGAAGGTTTTGTCGATGCTCTGGGTCGGCGCCTGGCCAAAGGCCGGACGCTCTCGGAGGAGATTTCACAGGACATCGAGCCACGAGAGGGCACGGAGAGTGGCCTGTCTTCGGAGCCTGTCTGAGTGATCCCGCCCATTCACACGCTTTTCTACGCCTGAGCACTACGATCCCTCTGTTGTTGTTGCGCACGGTACGTTGCTGCTTCTTCTAATTGACCCCGTTTGGTGACCGCTGCTTGCGGTCCTGCATCCCGGGGTAACGATGACGGTCCATTCCTTCCAGGCAGAGGTCATTTCCCGAGGCGCTCGCATGCTGCGCACGGCGCTCGGGCCCGCCATCGCGAGCTGGCTCGAAGATCCGTCCGTCGTCGAAGTGATGCTCAACCCCGACGGACGACTCTGGATCGACCGTCTGTCGACCGGCCTGGTCGAGACGCAGGAGCGTCTAGCCGCCGCCGAGGGCGAGCGCATCGTGCGGCTGGTGGCTCACCATGTCGGGGCCGAGGTCCATCCGGCCAGCCCGCGCGTATCGGCCGAGCTGCCCGAGACGGGAGAAAGGTTCGAGGGCCTGCTGCCGCCGGTCGTCGCGGCACCCACCTTCGCGATCCGCAAGCCTGCGGTCGCCGTCTTCACCCTGGACGACTACGCCGCGGCCGGCATCATGACGATGGGCGAGGCGGACGCGCTTCGACAAGCGGTTGCCGATCGCCGCAACATCCTGGTGGCCGGCGGCACCTCGACCGGCAAGACGACGCTCGCCAATGCGCTCCTGGCCGAGGTGGCCAAGACCGACGACCGCGTGGTCCTGATCGAGGACACCCGCGAACTGCAATGCCGTGCCGCCAACCTCGTGGCCTTGCGTACGAAGGATGGCGTGGCGTCGTTGTCCGAGCTGGTGCGCTCCTCGTTGCGGCTGCGGCCCGACCGCATACCGATCGGCGAGGTGCGGGGCGCCGAAGCCCTCGACCTCCTGAAGGCCTGGGGCACCGGCCATCCCGGCGGCATCGGCACCATTCACGCCGGATCGGCGATCGGGGCGTTACGGCGTCTCGAGCAGCTCATCCAGGAAGCCGTCGTCACGGTGCCGCGCGCCCTGATTGCCGAGACGATCGACCTCATCGCCGTGCTGTCGGGTCGGGGGAGTGCCCGGCGGCTGACAGAACTCGCCCGCGTCGACGGTCTCGGCGCCACCTCGGACTACCGCCTCTCATCTGCAGGAGAATCTCAATGACGCGCCTCGCGATACGACACGCTGTTTCGATGGCCGCAACCTTGTCTGCGGTCCTGGTCGTCCTTTCGTCAACGGCTCATGCGGCGGGTTCCAGCATGCCCTGGGAGCAGCCGCTTCAGCAGGTCCTGCAATCCGTCGAGGGTCCGGTGGCCAAGATCGTCGCGGTGATCATTATCATCGTCACCGGTCTTACCCTGGCGTTCGGCGACAGCTCCGGTGGCTTCCGGCGCCTGATCCAGATCGTGTTCGGCATCTCGATCGCCTTTGCCGCCTCGAGCTTCTTCCTCTCGTTCTTCTCATTCGGCGGCGGGGTCCTCGTCTGATGACCGAACCCGTTCCCGGTTTCGTGGTGCCGCTCCACCGCGCCCTTACCGAGCCGATCCTGCTGGGCGGGGCACCGCGCTCGATCGCGATCCTCAACGGCACGCTAGCGGCCGCCATCAGCCTGGGGCTGCGCCTGTGGGTCGCGGGCCTGCTGATCTGGCTTATCAGTCACGGACTGGCCGTTTGGGCCGCCAAGCGCGATCCGCTCTTTGTCGAGGTGGTGCGCCGCCACCTGCGCATCCCGGGCCGGCTCGGCGTCTGAGGGGGCTGTCATGATGAATCTCGCCGAATACCGAAACTCCGCCACGCGCCTCGCAGATTTCCTCCCATGGGCGGCGCTCGTCGCTCCCGGCGTCGTCCTGAACAAGGACGGCTCGTTCCAGCGGACCGCGCGTTTCCGTGGCCCCGATCTCGACTCCGCGGTGCCGTCGGAACTCGTCGGCGTCGCGGGGCGATTGAACAACGTCCTGCGTCGTCTTGGATCGGGCTGGGCGCTCTTCGTCGAGGCCCAGCGCTTGCCTGCCAGCATCTACCCGGAGGGAAGGTTTCCGGACGCGGCGTCGGCGCTGGTCGACGCCGAGCGCGAGGCGGCCTTCGAGGAAGAGGGGGCGCACTACGAATCGGCCTATTACCTGACGTTTCTCTATCTGCCGCCGGCCTGGGAGTCGGGCGGAGCCGAGCGCTTCCTCTACGAAGGCCGTAACCGCGCCGCAGGAGCGGATGCCCGTGAGATTCTGGCCGGGTTCAGCGATCGCACCGAACGGGTGCTGCAGCTCCTCGAGGGCTTCATGCCCGAGTGCCACTGGCTCGAAGATGCTGAGACGCTGACCTATTTGCATTCCTGCATCTCCACCCGGCGCCAGCGCGTGCGCGTGCCGGAGGTGCCCATGTATCTGGACGGCCTGCTGGCCGATCAGCCCTTGACCGGTGGCCTGGAGCC
>JAKFVZ010000293.1 GCA_021732965.1 Reyranella sp. | reverse complement strand
ACCGCGCGTTTTCCCTACCACGCGCGAGCTGCTCCGGCGTCGAGACGAACACCGACAGGACGTGGTCCCACTGGCCAAGCCCTTCCAGGTCGAACCGCACCTCGATCGCGAGTTTCTGGTTTGTCATGTCGAACGACGGCACCTCGACGCGGTCGATCCGATTCACCGCCAAGAAGGGCGTCGACGGGCCGTCCCGGCCTTCCTTGAAACGCGGGATGCAGGACAGCCGGATCATCTCCATCATCGCCAGGCGTCCGAACCACGGCGAGCCCCTGTAGCGCCAATAGAGGTCGGATAGGTCGCTGCCTTGGCCGAGATCGGCGAACCAGGTGCCCAGGGCCATACCCAAGACGGTTTCGAAATGTTGGATGTAGGCCTCCAGCCCGTGGAGAAGGCGCCCATCCTCGCGGGACATGGTCGAAAGACTTGCGGCGGCGTCTCGGCGCGGAACCTGATCCTGGAGACGGAACTGCACTTCGTAGGCCTGCCCGACGCGCTCGACGATAGGCGGGTCGGCGAGCAATCCTCCGAAACCGAGCTCGTTCAAGAGCACGTAGCGCCGCTCGGGCAGCCATGTGCCGAAGTCACGGTTCAACGACCAGAGATCGCGTCCCGATCCGCTGACGAAGTGGGACAGGCGGACCCGCGTCCCATCCGGGCCGGAGTGGACTATGCTGCCCACGGCGACGATGTCCCGGCCGATGGAGATAAGGTCGCCCTCGGCGTCGGAACCCGATCCCTCGATGCGCCGCGAGCCTTCGTGCTCTCGCTTCATCCTCCTGAGGTGGTCCGCGGTGAAGCGCTTCTCGTCCCGGTCGATCAGGACGCCGCAAGACGCACACAGCCATATCCCGTTGTCGATGTGAGACCGTTCCTCGGGCGTCATCGTCGGGTCGTAGCGGCGCGCTCCCGGCCCGGGCGCGGCGGAACAGATGTGGGCCGCGACGCCGATCATCGTCACGGCGTCGGGCGCCTCGTCGCTAGGCCCGACCGTGGAGAGCTTGCAAGACGAGCAGACGTAACTGGCGCGCAAAGCAAGGTCGAGCTTCGTCCGGGCGCTGAAGTCGTTCCGCGTTTTCGTCATTCGGTTTGCGCGCCCTGCGGATCATGTCAACCGCGAGGTTATACCAGCCGACGCACATGCCAACCGGCGGCGGCTTCTTAGAACCCGGCGAGCGCGAAGCGCCGGGGGATAGGTGCGACAACTGCCACATTTCGGCCCGTGTCGTGGTGAGCATGACGCCGAACCGACGAGGGCGCCATGACCGATTCGCTCCGATGGATGAAAGACTTGGACGTCGCCGGTCAGGCCTTGCAGCCGTTGCGCGACATTCAGCGCCTCGCGGACCCCTACTCGGAGATCCGGCGCCAGATCGACGTCGAGAGCAAGATGCTGACGACGCTTCGGCGGGAGGAAGCGTGGCGCAAATCGTTCGCCGACATGGACCAGTCCAGTGCGCTGGCCAAGCTGAACGACCAGTGGGAGCGTCAGCGCAAATTGATGGAAGGTCCTTTCGAACAGGCGCGCCGCCTCGGCGTTGTCGGTCTTGGAATGCCCGATATCCTCCGGGGCGGCTTGACGGCAATGCAGCTCTCTGAGATCCCTCATACGGTCGCATTCCGCCTTCCGCAGATCGACGAGATCGGAAGCTTGGCTCGCCGGGCCGCGGAAGCGGCCGAACTGACGCGGCGAGCCTTCGCGACGACTGCATTGGAAGCGGAGATGGCCCGGATGCATGAGCCGTGGCTCCGCGTCGGCGCCGAGGCGGCCTCCGCACGCGGCTTCGCCGGGATCCTCGCCATTGGCCACGGTCTCGCCGAGCGGGTTCCCTTCGGCGGCAGTCTCGGCGCGAAGCTTCGCGGCGACCTTGGGGACTGGCGCGATGTGGCCTTGCCGACCGCGGATCGATGGCTCGACCCCGGTGCTCGGTCGGCGTTCTATGTGGAGCGCGGCTTCGATCCGAATCTGACGGACTTCACTCCCGCCGCGTTCGAGGCGAGCCTGCGGATCGCCGGACTCTGCCAGGACGGGCCGGCCTCTCTCGATGAGGACGAGGACCATGACCGGGCGAGGGAGGCCTTCGACAGGTTGCGGCTCTTCGAGGCCGAGGTACGACTCTTCCTGGACCGCGTGATGCGGGAAGCTTTCGGCGATGACTGGATGCGGCATCGACTGCCGCCGACCATGCTGGAGCAATGGCGGGCGAAGCGCGACAAGGCGAAGGCCTCCGGTCGGACCGAGGCCCCGCTGATCCACTACGCCGACTTCGCCGACTACCAGATGATCATCGAGCGCTCCGACAACTGGAAGGCGGTGTTCAAGGGCATCTTCCGGCGCCAGGAGGACATGAGAGAGTCGTTCCAGCGGCTGTATCCGATCCGGATCGCGACGATGCATGCCCGGGCCGTCACCCAGGACGACGAGCTCCTACTGGTGGTGGAAACGCGGCGCGTTCTGAAGGCGATCGGCGCGGCAAACTGATGCGCCCGACGGGGTGGGGCGCTTCTTGCCGACATGAGAAAGGCCGTCATTGATTACATGATGCCCCAGGCCCGATAGCGTTTCCGTCCCGTGAGTTCGCGCGGCAAGCTGCCGCCGAGTTGCTTCAGCATGGCCTCGACCGCCTGCGGCGAGACCTGCAGGCGCGCCGCCGCGAGCTGCACGGAGACCAGCGGGGACGCGACGAACAGGTCAGCCAGCTCCGCCAGCTTCGAATTCCCCCTTCGGCCCTCACATTTTCGCAGCATCACGGTCCGCGCCAGCGACAGCCGATCGAGATCGGCCTGCCCGAACGCGGCCGCCTCAGTGAGCGCGCCGAGCAGCCCCGCGATCCGGACGCTGAGGGCCAAATGCGGGCTCCAGCGAAACTTTCCCCGCCTCAGCCCGAGACCGAGCGTCGGCAGATGCGCGTCCGCCAACCCCCGCTGCCGCAACACCGTGGCCGCAAACGCAAAGCCGAGCTCGCCGGCGCGTTCGGACGGC
>JAKFVZ010000093.1 GCA_021732965.1 Reyranella sp. | reverse complement strand
CGATTGATTCGTCGATGTGCATACACTTCATTCCTTAAGCGACCATGCCGAACAAGGATTGATCTATCGATTTATGAATGATCATTCTTAACCTATCGACCAGCCGATCGTTGCATCGGTCGGAGCGGTCCGATAAGCCAGGACCGAAGACCTGTACCAGTGATTTGCGCCAAGGCCTGATCTGCCTGCGCAGAAGTGGATTGAGATCAAATGCCAGGCACCATCCAGATCAATCTAACGACGCCGTTCGAGCCGATGTCCACACGTCAGGCGATGGCGGAGGACCTGGCGCACCGGCTTGAAGCGAATGTGATCCTGCCCTATGGGCCTCTCGGCAACATCGTCAGCGACAACCAGATCGCGGCGATCAGTCCAATCCTCCAGTCGAGCAGCGACGAGGCCATATCCCATTTCGGCTTCTCGATGAGGGGGCTGGAGACGGGATGTTCGACTGTCATTCTCGACCAGTCAAATTCGCTGCCGGCCTGGGGCATGATCATCCGCCGGCGCATCAACATCTTCTTCGATGAAACCTCGTACCCCTCGGTTTTCTCCGTCGATCATGAGATCGTGGATGGGTTCGGCAAATACCGCATCGAGCCGGACATTCTGGTCGCTGAGACCGTCCTGATCGAGATGATCGCGGACTGCTACACGGAGTGGTGCGTTCGCGCGCAGAGCTTCTTCGGGCCCATCCCGATCGCCCCTATCCAGCATCATGTGCTCGGCAACTCGTTCAGCTATGGCGAGCCTTTGATGATGATGGCGCAGGCTATCGGTGCCGCTCTGGCCAATCATGAGCGGGGTATCCGCCAGATCGGACCGTTCCTGTGTGCCGCAGGCTTCGAGGGTTGGGAGAGGCCGGCAAATGGTGCGAGCGATGCGGCATCGCTGCGCCGTCGTGCCCTCGGCGCTTCCACCACATTGCCCATGGAATGGAACAGCCGCTCGACCAGGTTCGGCGCCAGGACTCCCGAAGTCACCGGTGAGAGCGACGGCTTCGAGTGCAAAAGCCTCGTTGACGCGAATGAATTCGCCGAGATCGCCCTCGAAACCGAATGGCGGATGGGGCACCCGGCAACTCGTGTGCCGATGGCCTCGGATAACCGGTTCAACATCAATGTCAGGGGCCTTGAGGAGACGTACCTTCAGGCCATCTACTCGGTCCGACATGACATCGCGTTCGACACCACCGGACCAGTCGACCTCATCAAGCTGACCATCGCGGTCGATCATCAATGGGGCGTCGTCGAAGACGAGAATCTCGCCGAGTTTATGGCTGAAGAGCTCGGCCTCTTTATCTTGGAGACGTGTCGGAACGTCATCAACCGGCCGGGGTCCGTGAGGAAGCATCTCGATCTGGACGTTTCGGTCGGTGCATTTCTCGCCAAATACGCCTTTCCTGTTATCGGAGATGTCATTGAGGAGCTGCGGACCTATGCGGCGGTCGTGGCCCCTGACTGGTTCGAGATCCAGGAGGCTAGCCATGTAATCGAACCGGGTCAGAATGACGCCCCTACCACCGAGCCGGAGCTGGTGTTCAGGCCATTGGAAAACCCGGTCCGGATCGAGCGCTACTTCGCAGATAACGCACTGTATGAGGTAGCCGACGAGTTCGGCGACGAGTTCGATGAAATTCTCGTCGTCGATCTGGTGAACCCCGGATCGAAGCAAGAGCGCACGGTACTCATCCACCTTGAGGAACTGGAAGGGTCCAAGACACGGTGGCCGTTCCTGCTTGCAATGGGCACCACCGGCGAGGGCCGCGTCGAGCCCATGGTGATTTCGTCCTTTACGGGGAGGCCTGTGTCGATCGTGCCCGATGCAAGGCGGATCGGTCCTCTACCTCACATGGGCGACATCGGTGCGGCGATTCTGCACGCCATGCACACAGCCCGCGCCGGCATCGTTCACAAAGGGCGACGGAAGCTGAGGCCAATCCCAGGAGCCGCCGATCTCAAGCGAATTATCAGTGATAATTTCCGCGTAAGAGACACAACTATCGTTGCGTACTCAAAGGTCTTTGCGGGGATTCGAAGCGCGACGCCACTGGTCCAACTGCTGATCGGAAACGAACTGACCGAAGATGAGTGGGTAAACGTGGTTGAGACAGTCGACCCCGAGAAAGATCATTTTCGCGATGAAGGCCACCTGGTGATCATCGTTCCGGACAATCTCGATTGTGGTTACGGTGAGGGCGACGTCTTCACCGCCTTGACGACCATCTTGAGCCGAATGGCCGTGGTCCATGTCAGCGAAGAAGACCCAGGGGACCTCATCTCGGTCGTGCGCTTCGTCGCTCATAGATTGGCACTCAAGCTGGGGGCTGAGTATCCAGGCAGCTCCATGCCGCGGCCGCTCTGGCCGGGGGATCATCTCTATTTCTCGGACGAGAAAGAGAATCTCGACAGGTTCACGGACGGAGAACTCGATACGCGGATGCCTGCCGGACGCAAAATGCGTCTCTATGAAGCGGCTGCGATGATCGCCGCGATCGCCGAAGACATTAACGAGGACCTTCCTCGGTAGCCACCCGGACGACCCCGACATTGAGGCCTAGCGGCTTGGCCACGTTCAAGATCCAGTCGGCCTGGTTCCCGTGGAGCTTGTCGCGATGCTTGACCTCGATGAAGCGCAGCCGCTCGCCCCGGATCGTGATGTCCGGGTGACCCGACATCGATCTGGTGCCGTTGGTGTAACCATGATCCAGGACGCGCAGGACGTGCTCGGGCCCAACCACATCGATTAAGCGCTCGACCTCGCTGATCGGCGCCTTCATCAGGTGGTCGAAATAGCTCTGCAGCTTGAAGTAGACGCTTCGGGGGTTGTCGAGAACGCTTCGGGATGCGGCCAGGACATTCTGCGTGTAGGCCTCGGACGCGGTATATGGGCGCCGATTGGTCTCCTCGAAGCCGATCCAGTGCCCATGCATCTTCTCGAAGACCTTGGCCGTGAGGAGGTGGAAGGCGTTCAGGGATTTGCCC